>NZ_SDPL01000032.1 GCF_004135055.1 Agromyces binzhouensis
ACGGCCCCGGCGACCCGCGCCGCGCCGCGGCGTGCGCGCGCCATGCGGCGCTCGGCGACGAACTCGGCCGTGCGCTGGTCGTGCTCGGTCACCTGCTGTGCGAGGAAGCCGTGTGCGAGGTCCATGATCCCGATCCCTTCGTGCGGTGGCTGACCACCTGCACTCAGGTTCCTCGCTGAGGTGGGCCACGCGTATCGGGAGGGTGTCCTATCTTGGGCCGCCGCCGTGCCTCGGACGGGCCTGAGGTACCTCAGGCCGGGCGGCGGCGGCAGTCCGGGCGACGGCCGCGGGTCCGGGCGCGCGCCGCCCGGATCTGCAGGATGAGCCGGTCCATGGGTCGGATGCGAGCAGGATGAGCCGCACCATCCTGCGTTTGGTCTGATGGCACACGCCCGTGGCTTCAGGCGCTCGCTCGCACCACCGATCCGTCGGAGTCCACGAGACCCACCGGCTGCGGCTGGCTCGGATGCGGAACATCGCCCAGCCGCGCCTGCTCGAGCCACATCGCCCGCTCGAGCTCCTCGCGGACCTCGCGGTAGGCGGGGTCGTCGGCGACGTTCCGCAGTTCCTCGGGGTCGCGCTCGAGGTCGTAGAGCTCCCACTCGGGCGGATAGGTGAACGGCCCGGTGCCGGGCAGGCCGAGCCCGTCGTTGTAGTAGTAGATGAGCTTGTACCGCTGCGTCCGGTAGCCGTAGTGGGCCGGCGCCTTGTGGAAGGTGTCGTCGTGCTCCCAGTACCGGTAGTACATGCCCTCGGCGGGTGGCTCGACGGGTGAACCGACGAGGTCGGGCCAGAAGCTGCGCCCCTGCATGCGGTCGTGCGACGCGACGCCCGCGGCATCCAGGATCGTCTGCGCGAAGTCGACGTTCGTGACGATGTCGTCGAAGACGCGACCACCCTCGAGCTCGCGCGGGTAACTGAGCAGCATCGGCATGCGCAGCGACTCCTCGAACATGAACCGCTTGTCGAACCAGCCGTGCTCTCCGAGGAAGAATCCCTGGTCGGAGGCGTACATGAGCAGGGTGTCGTCGAACTCCCCGCGCTCGCGCAACCGGTCGATGACCCGGCCCACGTTGTCGTCGACGGATGCCACGCATGCGAGGTAGTCCTCCATGAAGCGCTGGTACTTCCACAACGCGAGTTCCTCGTAGCCGAGCCCCTCGGGCGGAGAGACCTTGAGGTCCTCCTCATTCAGGTTCTCGGCCAGGCGCATGAGCGCCCGCCTGGTCGACGACGACCGGCTGTCGTAGTCGTCCCAGAACGTCGACGGCACGGGGACCGCATCGCGGAACCGCTCGAGATCCTCGGGCTTCGGCTCCCACGGCCGGTGCGGCGCCTTGTGGTAGATCAGCACGCACCACGGGTCGTCGCCCTCGAGGGAGTCGAGCCAGTCGAACGCGAGGTCGGTGATCCGGTCGGTTGCATAGCCCTCGACGATGCGCTCGCCCTCGGCCGACAGGAACAACGGATCCCAGTACTCCCCCTGCCCGTCGTGGCCGACGAGGATGTCCCAGTAGTCGAAGCCCTCGGGCCTCGAGCCCTCGTGCTCGCCCATGTGCCACTTGCCGATCATCGCGGTGCGATAGCCGGCGGCCTTCAGCTGCGAGACGAACGTCGGCTGGCCGGCGTCGATCGGCGTGACGAGCGTCGAGACTCCGTTCACGTGGCTGTAGGTCCCGGTGAGGATGGACGCCCGACTCGGCGAGCACAGCGCGTTCGTGGCGAAGCAGTGGTCGAAGCGCCATCCGTTCGCGGCGATCTCGTCGATGCGCGGCGTCGCGTTGAGCACCGACCCGTACGCGCCGATGGCCTGCGATCCATGGTCATCGGTGAGGATCATGACGACGTTCGGACGCGCTGTCATCAGGCGGACCGCCGTTCGGGGTCGACCGCGGGCACGGGGGCGACTGATGCCACGGGCGCCGCCGCATCCGTTCGCTCGACCGCCTGGTACGTCGTCTCGTCGAGGCCCGACTGGGTCGGGTCGTAGTCGACCTCGCCGACGTCGTACATCGTCGTCATCCAGTGGTAGAAATTGTCGCCGCGGTCGCGCAGCAGCCCGTAGAGGCGCTGCATCATCGCGTTCCGGACCTCCCGCATCTCGGGGTGATCGTAGACGTTGAGCAGCTCGTCGGGGTCACGCTCGAGGTCGTACAGCTCGTTCACCGAGTCGGGGTTGACGACGAGCTTGTACCGGTCGTTGCGGAGCATCCGCTGCGGGTACGGGAAGTGGTGACCGTGGAACTCGCAGACGATGTCGTCGGCCCACTCCGGCTGCTCGCCGGCCGCGAGCGGCACGAGGCTGCGCGAGTCGACCGCGGGCGCGGGGTCCAGCCCCGCCAGCTCGAGGATCGTCGCGGTGCAGTCGAGCAGGCTCACGAACTCGGTGCGCACCTGGCCGGCCGGGCCGCCGGGGATCCGCAGCAGGCCGGGCGTGCGGTAGATGTCCTCGTACATCGCGGGCCCCTTGTCGTGCAGCCGGTGCGCGCCCGTGAACTCGCCGTGGTCGCACGTGAAGAAGACCGCCGTGTCGTCGACCAGGCCGAGTCGCTGCAGCGCGTCCATGACGCGGCCGATCTGCTGGTCGATGAGGGCGACGTAGCCCCAGTAGACCGCGATGAGCTTGCGCGTCACCTCGATCGGCATGGTGTCGAACGTCCAGTGGGCGCTGTAGTTGCGCTGCACGGGCGGCTTGCCCTCGAAGGTCTCGGCGATCGACTTGGGAAGCTCGATGTCGGCCGGGTCGAACATGTCGAAGTACTCGTTCGGCACGATGTACGGCAGGTGCGGCCCGAAGAAGTTCAGTTCGAGGAAGAACGGCGTGCCGTCGCGGTCGGCGTCGGCCGCGTACCGCTCGAGCAGTTCGATCGTGCGGGTCGCGAGGTAGTACTCGAAGGTGGCCTCCACCGGCTGGTGGAGCCGGGCAGCCAGCAGGTTGCCCGGCCCACCGTTCGGCAGGGTGCCGCGGATGCGATCGCTGATCGCGTACGGCGGCAGGTCGTGCTCGGCCAGGTAGCCGAGGTAGTCCTCGTTCTCCACGGGGTTGTGCCATCCGGGAAGGTCGGGGCCGTCGAATCCGAAGTCGGCGGCGTTCTTCTCGGTGCCGGCGTGCCACTTGCCGACGAGTCCCGTGTTGTAGCCCTTCTCGCGCAGCGCCTCGACGAAGGTGAAGCTGCCCTCGGCGAGGTCCTCCAGGTAGCCCACGTTGCGCTCGTGGTTGGCGAGCACGCGGTGGCGGAAGGGGGCCTGACCGGTCAGCAGGCTCGCGCGGGCCGGCGTGCAGATCGCGGTCGGCGTGTACCAGCGGTCGAAGCGCGTGCCCGTTCGGGCCAGCTCGTCGAGCACCGGCGTCGCGGCCAACGCGTTGCCGTACGCCCCGAGCGTGTCCGCCCGGTGCTGGTCGGTCATGAGGAAGAGGATGTTGCTCGGCGTCATGGCTGGATTACTCGCCCGCCTGGAGGAACACGTCGCCGGTGTAGAAGGACGACGGCTCCGCGACCTCGGTCAGCTTGCCCGCGGCGACGAAGTAGTCCTGCATACCGTTCAGCCACGAGTCGACGGTGCCGTCCTCGGTGAGGGTGTCGAGCTCCTCGAGCGAGAGCACCTTGTTGTTCGCGGCGTCGGCGGCGACGGCCTCGGCGTCGAGGGCGTTGTAGGCGGCGGTCAGGTCGACGGCCTCGTCGGGGTTCTCGTAGCGGAACGTGATCGCATCGCGCAGCGCCTTCAGCACCCGGTCGACCTTCTCGGGCTCGTTCTCGACGACGTCGTTGCCGGCGACGAACGCGGTCGGGAACGCGACGGTCTCCTCGAAGTCGGAGTTCTGCGCGATCTCGACGAGGTCGGGGACCTGCTCCTTCACGGTCGCGAGGGCCGGGTACCAGAAGCCCGCGCCCTGGACCTGGCCGGATGCCAGCGCCGACACGATCGCCGACGGTTCCATGGGCACGAGCTCGACGTCGTCCTTCGTCATGCCGGCGTCCTCGAGGGCGAGGGTCAGGATCATGTCGCCCGACGTGCCCTCGGGGACCGCGACGGTCTTGCCGCGGAGGTCCTCCATGGAGTCGTTGCCCGGCTGGCCGACGACGCGGTCGGACTGGCCGAGGGTGTTCATCGCGATGATCTTCGCCTCGCCGCTGGCCGGCAGCCAGAAGGCGCCCGGGCCGATGTAGCCGAAGTCGAGGTCGCCCGTGCCGAGCGCCTGGATCTGCAGGGGGCCGTTCGTGAAGGACGGGGTCTCGACGTCGAGCCCGTACTTCGCCCAGTAGCCCTGGTCCTCGGCGATGGCGAGCAGGCTCGTGCCGTTGAAGTCGGGGATGTACCCGAAGTTCACCTCGATGACGTCGTCGTACTCGCTCTGCGCGGCGGCCGAGTCGCTCGATCCGCCGTCCGAGGCGCATCCGGTGGCGAGCAGGGTGACGGCGGCGCCGACGGCCGCGACGCCGAGGAGCTTCCTGGAAAAACGCATGGCTGTGCTTCCCTTCATGGGGTGTGGGGGTGATATCGGTGCTGGATGGGTGGGGGCAGGCGCCGCGTCAGTGCGACGCGGTTCCGGCGGCGACGCCGGGTTCCTGGTGGTACACCGCGTGCCAGACGCGGTTGCGCAGTTCCCCGAACTCGGGGCTCAGGCGCACGTCCTCCGTGCGGGGGTATGGGAGGTCCACGTCGATGACGTCGTAGATCCGACCGGGCCGGGCGGCCATGACGACCACCCGGTTGGCGAGGAACACGGCCTCGTCGACGTCGTGCGTGATGAACATGACCGTCCGCTTCTCGCGGCTCCACGTCTCGAGCAGCTGCTCCTGCAGCTTCACGCGCGTGAGGGCGTCGAGGGCGCCGAACGGCTCGTCCATCAGCAGGATCGAGGGGTTGACGGCGTAGGCGCGGGCGATGGCGCACCGCTGCTTCATGCCGCCGGAGAGCATCTTGGGCAGGGCGTCGGCGAACTGCTGCAGTCCGACCATCTCGATGAAGTGCTCGGCCCGTTCGCGGCGCTGCGCCTTCGGCACGCCGTTCACCTTGAGGCCGAACTCGACGTTCTTCCGAACGGACAGCCAGGGGAAGAGCGCGTACTGCTGGAAGATGACGCCGCGCTCCGGACCGGGGCCGGACACGGCCCGACCGTCGACGAGCGCCTCGCCCGAGGTGGGCGTCTCGAGGCCGGCGAGCACGTTCATCAGGGTGGACTTGCCGCATCCGGACGGGCCGACGACGGTGACGAACTCGTTGTCGGCGATGTCGATCGAGACGCGGTCGAGGGCGGTGAACTCCTCGCCCTTGAGCGGGAAGGTCTTCGTCACCTCGCGGACGGAGATCTTCGCGGCGGTGGCCGTCGCGGGGTTCGTGGTGGTCATCGTCGTTCCTGCCATCCGGTCAGCTTGGTCTCGGCGAAGAGGAGCAGGCGGTCCATGACCAGGCCGAGGATGCCGATCAGGACGATGCCCACGAAGATGGTCGCCAGGTCGTAGTAGATCTGCGCCTCCTGCATCCGGCGCCCGAGGCCGGCCTGCGCGGCGAGCAGCTCGGCGGCGACGAGCGTGGCCCACGCGGAGCCGAGGCCGACGCGCATGCCGACGAGGATGAACGGCGTCGACGCCGGGACGACGACGCGGGCGAAGATCGTGCCGTCCTTCGCGCCGAGCACGCGCGCCGCGTTGATCAGCGTCTTGTCGACGCTCACGACGCCCTGGTACGTCGAGATGACGCAGGCGAGGAACGCGGCGAGGAAGATGACGACGATCTTCGGGATCTCGCCGATGCCGAGCAGCACCAGCACGAGCGGCAGCAGGGCGAGCGGCGGGATGGTGCGGAAGAACTGGATCCACGGTTCGAACAACCCGCGGGCCACGGTGTACCAGCCCATGAGGAAGCCGACCGGGATGGCTGCGGCGGAGCCGAGCAGGAAGCCGGCGAGCACGCGGCCGAGGCTCGCGAGGATATCCTCCTGCAGGATGCCGGCATTCCAGAGCTGGATCGCCTTCTCGACGACCTCGGGCGGGGTCGGCAGCTGGAAGCCGTTCAGGGCCAGGAGCCACCAGATCGCGATGCCGCCGATGATCGAGACGGCGTTCAGCACCAGGAGCTTCGTCCGTTTGCCCATCCCGCCCGAGCGGCGACGCCGCGGGCTGCCGCCGTCGTCGACCGCGGTGATCGCACTCGTGCGCATGCCGTCGACCACGACCGCGGTCTCCTCGGTGCCGGTGGCCGGCTGGGATCGCTGCCCCATCGTGCTCACCCGCGCCATGGCGCGACCCTCTCTCGTGCGTGCGTGGCGTTCACAGTGCGCTCCTTTGCTGCGGTGCGTTCTCGACGGATGCCGTTGGGTCGGGGTATCCGGCGAGGAGTGGGGACTGGTGGAAGATCGCGGCGATCGCGCCGAGCGCGCCGTCGCTGTCGCGCAGCTGCGCCGCGCGCACGATGTGGGGCTGGTCCGAGGGGATCGAGTAGAGCTCGTAGCGGAGGGTCGCGGCGGCCTGCTCGACGAGCACTGGCGCGATCCGGACGATCTCGCCGCCGATCACGACCTCGCGCGGGTTGAGGGTCATCGCCGCTGCGCCGAGCACGCGTCCGACGGTCGAGCCCACTTCGCGGAGCACGGCGTCGACGGCGGGGTCGCCCTTGGCCACGGCCGCGGCGAGGTCGGCGAGGTTCTCGACGTCGGCGCCGGCCTCGCTGCAGGCCCGGAGGATCGAGGGAACCGAGGCGATCGTCTCGAGGCATCCGCGCTTGCCGCAGCGGCACGGTGCACCCGAGGGGTTCGCGGTCACGTGGCCGAGCTCTCCGGCGAAGCCGCGCGATCCGGTGACGAGCCGGCCCGACACGACGAGGCCGCCGCCGACGCCGTCGGAGAGGCGCAGGTAGATGAGGTTGTCGACGGCGTCGGGGCGGCTGATCGCTTCGGCGAGCGCCGCGAGCCTGGTGTTGTTGTCGACCACGACCGGGGCGCCGAAGCGCTCGGCGAAGGCCAGGTCGACGCCGTCGGGAGCGAGCTGGTTCTTCCAGCTCACCGCGGGGGTCCCGGCTCGGGCGCCGGTGTAGGGACCGGGGACGCCGATCCCGATCGACTGCAGCGCACCGAAGTGCACGCCCGTGTCGCGGCTCAGCCGGTCGATGAGGTCGAACGCGATCTCGAGCCGCTCGGCCCAGGGCGGGTCGTCGTCGTAGCGCTCGACGCCCTGCGCGATGATCTCGTGCGACGCGTCGGCGACGGCGACGTGCACGCGGCGGTGCCCGAAGTCGACGCCGAGGAACTGGCCCGAGTCGGGATCGAGGGCGAGCCGCTCGGCCGGCCGTCCGCTTCCGGCGCGGGTCGCGGCATCCGTGTCGGCGACGATGATCGCGCCCCGCTGGAGGAGGTTCGCGGTGATCTCGGAGAGCGTCGTGCGGCTGAGGCCCACCCGCCTGGCGAGCTCGCCGCGGCTGAGTGCGCCGTGGGCCCTGAGGGCCGCCAGCACCCGCTCCTCATGGGTCCGCCTCACGAGGGCGTGGACTCCGGTCGTCATCGACATGCCAGCAAGACTCTCAACGCCGAATTTTTCCGTCAACAACCCGACAGAAAAACTTCCACGATCTGTTGCGCTCCTTGCAGAACGGACGGCGCGCCCCGCTCCGGCACGCGAACGGGGCGCCCACCCGAAGGTGGACGCCCCGCTTCGCCGGCCGATCCGTCAGTCGTCCGACTGCGCGGCCGTCGGCGTCTCCTCCGTCGCACCGGAGTCCGGCATGGCGTAGGTGCGCACGTAGTCGAACTCGGCCGTCGCCCCCGTGGCGTTCATCGAGACCAAGCCGATGCGGATGTCGCCCTGGACCGGGAAGGTCCAGACACCGCCCCACTGCCAGTCCTCCCCGTCGGTGCTGGAGGCCATGCGGAACTCCCATTCGCCGGCGTCCTGGTCGACATGGGCGTGCAGCCGCAGCCACGTGGTCTCCGCCGGTGCCGCCCCGAACATCGGGGCGTTCGCGACCGCGATCGGCGTCGGCGTCGTGGGCCGCTCGGCCTCCTTGCCGAACTCGACCTTGTGCAGGAACTGACCCGGCTTGCGGTTCAACGGCAGGATCGAGTGCGCGAGCTTGACGTACCGGTCGTCGTGCTCGTAGAGCACGATGCCGGCCTGCTGGTTGCCCCGCGTGCCGTCGAACGTGAGCTTGGTCTCGACCGTGAAGTCGCCCTCCGGAGCATCGCGGAGCAGCACCGAGGCGCTGTTGTTGCCGGTGTGCAGCTCGGCCGCCTGCGTGGGCCATACCAGCGAACCGTCCGTGACCGTCGGACCGGACGCCGGCTCGCGGACCCAGCTCCACGCCGCATCCCCTGCGGTGGGCGCACCGGCGGCGTCGAACTCGTCCGAGTGCTCGGGGAGCATCTCGCCCAGTACCGGGTCGGCGACCCGCTCGGTGACCGGCACGTACAGCGATGCGGCGCTCAGGTTGTCGGCATCGACGGATGCCCCGGACGCCGCGATGCCGATCGGCCCCTCGGCGATCGCGTTCCTCGGCGCCGCCACCTCGACCTCCGCGAGCGGATCGCGCAGGCCGTCGCCCGACACCCCGGCGGCGATCGTGTCGCCACGCCATTCGACTGCGACGACGTGCCACTCGTCGTAGGCGAATCCCGACGGCAGCGACGCGACGTCGACGCTCGTGCGGGCTCCCTGCCGCACCTCGAGCCGGAGCTCGCCGGACCCCCGGTCGATGGTGGCCGTCGCCCCGTTCTGGCCGCGAGCGCCGACGCGGACCGCGGCCGTTCCGGAGTCTCCCGCACTGCCGTCCGCGCTGAACCGCACGTCGGCCTGCACACGAAGGTCGCCGGCCATCTCGTCGGCGGTCACGACCTCGGTCGTGCCGGATGCGTCGGGCGTCACCCGAGCGAAGCCGCCGGCGTCGGTCTCCGTGCCCGGGCTCACGGCACCCGCGCCCCGAACCGGCCAGTCGCCGGGCACGCCGTCCTCGAACGCGCTCCCGAGCACCGCGGTGGTGACCGGCGCGACCTGCTCGCCGCTCGAGGGTCCGGCACCGGCCCGCACCACGGGCCATCCGTCGATCCAGTCGAGCCGGTCGATCATGAGCGGGCGCTTCGAGAGGTTGAGGTTCCCGGCGCGGGTCTGCACGGTCGGGAAGTCGGGGTCCTCCGTCGGGATCGCGTGATAGACGATCCAGTCCTGCCCAGAGAGGTCGGTCTGAATCGCGTTGTGTCCGGGGCCGGCGAAGCCGTTCCCGTTCGACGCGAGCACGTACCCGCCCTTGCTGCTGAGCGCCATGAGGTCGATGCCGTGGTCGTCGACGAACGGCCCGCGCGGGTTGTCGGCGCGGCCCACCTTGACGGTGTACCCGCTGAACGCGCCGTCGCAGCATCCGGCGTCGGAGTACATCAGGTAGTACCAGCCGTCGCGCTGCACGACATAGGCACCCTCCATCCGGCGGCCCTGCGCGACCTGAGTGACCTCGCCCGTGAGCTCGGTGGCATCCGCGGTGAGTTCGGACACGCAGATCACGTCGTAGCTGCCCCAGTAGAGGTAGTGCGTGCCGTCGGAGTCGGTGAAGATCGCCTGGTCGATGTTCCCTGTGGGGCAGCCTG
Organism: Agromyces binzhouensis; assembly: GCF_004135055.1. GTDB lineage: Bacteria > Actinomycetota > Actinomycetes > Actinomycetales > Microbacteriaceae > Agromyces > Agromyces binzhouensis. The sequence continues at coordinate 9,569 of NZ_SDPL01000032.1, forward strand.
CAACCTGCGCGCTGCCGAAGTAGAGGCCCCGGTCGGTCCATGGGCCCGTCGGCGTCTCCGCAGTGAGCAGCGCGACGCCGCCGTTCGAGAGCGAGTAGGTCAGGTGGTACTGCCCGTCGATGTAACGGATGTCGGGCGCCCAGGGGCGGGTGCCGGAGGCCCAGTACGAGGGCTTCGGGTCCTCGGCAGGGTAGACGTCGCCGACGTACTCCCAGTCGACGAGGTCGGTGGATCGGAGTATCGGCAGGATGCGCTCACCCGCCTCGCCGTCGCTGTTGAAGATCGGGTTCGTGGTGCCGTACGCGTACCAGGCGCCGTCCTTGCCCCGGATCATCGCCGGGTCGGGGAAGGTGTCGACGACACCGGCGCTGACCGGGTTCGTGTAGGTGGCGGGCGACGTGGCCGCCTCCGCGGGCGCCGGTGGACCGGCGAGGGCGGGAAGGCCCCCGCCGACCAGGACGGCCGCCGCGAGCGCGGCCGCCGTTCCGAGACTGACTGATCTCCATCGCATCAGGTGCGCTCCTTCTCCATCGAAGTCGCCGCGCGGGCGCGCGGCAGTGCCCGCGCACCGAGGGTGCGCGCGACCGTCGAGGGCGACCCAGCCGTTGCCGCCAACCGTGGCGACACGATGCGCGGGGCTCCCCCATGTGCTTCGCACTCATCCAACGGAGGCTCGATTTTTCCGTCAAGGCGCCGACGGAAAGCCCGTGAAATTCCGCCTAGAACGTTGTCCGGGCTGACATCGCACAGCTCTCTGACTAGAGTCAGAGATATGGACGCGATCGCCAGGGTGCGCAGCTTCAACCGCACGGTCACCGAGCGGATCGGCGCGCTCGACGACGGGTACCTCTCGCGCGGCCGGCCCCTCGGCCAGTCGCGACTGCTCTGGGAGATCGGGGCGTCGACCGGCGGCGGGGCCGAGCTCCGCGAGCTGCGCGAGCGGCTCGAGCTCGACAGCGGGTACCTCAGCCGGCAGCTCCGGGCGCTCGAGGCCGATGGGTTCGTGCGCGTCGAGGCCTCGCCCGACGACTCGCGAGTGCGCGTCGCGCGACTCACGCCCGCCGGGGTCGCCGAGCGCGCCGAGCTCGACCGGTCGTCCGACGCGCTCGTCGGCGGCATCCTCGACCCGCTCACCGACCGGCAGCGGGAACGGCTGCTCGCCGCGATGGACGAGGTCGGGCGACTGATGACCGCCTCGGCGGTCGAGGTCCGCACCGTCGACCCGGCCGACCCGGCCGCGCGGGCGAGCGTCGCAGCGTACTTCACCGAACTCGCCTCGCGGTTCGACATCGGCTTCGACCCGGCGCGCACCCGGCCCACGCCCGACGACGAGTTCCGCGAGCCGAACGGCACGTTCCTCGTCGCGTTCCTGCACGGCGATCCGGTCGGCTGCGTGGGCCTCAAGCTGCACGGCGACGAGCCCGCGGAGGTCAAGCGGCTCTGGGTCGCGTCGAGCACGCGGGGCCTCGGCCTGGGGGCGCGGCTGCTCCGCGAGATCGAGGCGGCGGCGGCGGGGCTCGGGGTGGCCGTCGTCCGGCTCGACACGAACCGCACGCTCACCGAGGCGATCGCGATGTACCGCTCGCACGGCTACGTCGAGATCCCCGACTTCAACGGCGAGCCCTACGCCGACTTCTGGTTCGAGAAGCGCCTCGGGTAGTCGCCGCGACCGGATCGCGAGAGGATCGCGGCATGGGCGCGGATTCCGTGCAGCACCTGGCCGAGGCGATCGAGCGGATGCCGCTCGTCGACCACCACGTGCACGGCATGCTGCCCGACCCGACCGAGGCCGACCTGCTCGGCGCGCTCACGCAGGCCGAGCACGCCGCATCGCCCGCCGACGTGTTCGACAGCGCGCAGGGGTTCGCGCTGCGACGACACTGCGCGCCGCTCCTCGGACTGCCGGCCTTCGCGAGCCGCGACGACTACCTCGCCGCGCGCGGCGCGCTGGGACCGGATGAGGTCGCCCGCCGGCTCCTCCGCGCCTCCGGCGTCGCCGCGTACCTCGTCGACGACGGCCACCGCCCCGACCTGTTGATGGCGGACGAGCGGATGGCGCGACTGGCCGGCGCGCCCACGCATCGCGTCGCCCGGCTCGAGACCATCGCCGAGACCGTGCTCGCGCAGAGCGCATCGGGTGCCGAGTTCGCCGACCGGCTGGAACCCGCACTGGAGCAGGCCGCCGCCGACGCGGTCGGCTTCAAGACCGTCGCCGCGCATCGGTGCGGCCTCGACCTCGACCCGTCGAAGCCGACCTCGATCGAGCTGCGTTCCGCGGCCGACGCGTGGTTCGCCGAGACCGCCGGCCACGCCGCATCCGCCCGCCCCGGGGCATCCGCTCGCCCGCGCCTCACCGACCCGACGATCATCCGCCACCTCATCTGGTGGGCGCTCGAGCGCGGTGCGGTCCTGCAGGTCCACGCCGGGTTCGGCGACGCCGACCTCGTGCTCGAGCGCGCGAACCCCTCCCGCATGCAGCCGCTCGTCGCGGCGACGGCCGGCACGGGCGGGCGCATCGCGTTCCTGCACTGCTACCCGTACGTGCGCGAGGCGGGCTGGCTCGCCCACGTCTTCCCGCACGTCTTCCTCGACGTCGGGCTCGCGGTCGGCTTCCTTGGCGCGAACGCCGACTCGGTCGTGCGCGAGTCGCTCGACCTCGCGCCGTTCTCGCGCGTGCTGTTCTCGACCGACGCGTGGGGCGTTCCCGAGCGCGTGCTGCTCGGCGCACGGCTGTGGCGGGATGCCGCGGCGCGCGTGCTCGGCGGGTACGTCGAGGACCACGGCTGGCCGATCGACGAGGCGATCCGCGTCGCGGAGGGCATCGCGTGGCGCAACGCCGAGGCGCTCTACGGTCGGGCGTTCGTGGAGGCGTGACCCGCTCGGGGACGTCCGGTCGCCGCGGGCCCGCGGTACGTTGGCAGGGCGGGGCGGCCCCGGCTGACCACCCCGGACGGCACACCGCGAGGAGACGGCATGACCGCGACGCGCTGGCGGATCACGAAAGCCCTGGACCGGCGACTCTGGCGCGGCGTCGAGCTCGGCTCGCACGACATCACCGTGCAGCGCGACCTGCGGACGCCCATGGACGACGGCGTCGAACTGCTCGGCGACCTCTATCTCCCGGTCGACGTCGACGGCCGCATGCCGACCATCGTGATCCGCGGCCCGTACGGTCGGCGCGGCGGGATCGGCACGATCGCCCGCGTGCTCGCGTACTCCGGGTTCCCGGTCCTGTTCCAGAGCTGCCGCGGGACCTGGGGCTCGGGCGGCGAGTTCAGTCCGTGGGTCGACGAGCAGCGCGACTCCATCGCGACCTACCGCTGGGTGCGGCGCCAACCGTGGTTCACCGGTCGTCTCGCGACCACCGGGGAGAGCTACATGGCCTACGCCGAGTGGGCGGCCGCGGGAACGCTGCAGCGCGAGCATCCGGAGGACGCGCCGGAGGCGCTCGTCGTGGAGGTCGCGCTGACCGACTTCGGCTCGGTCGCCTGGGAGAACGGGGCGTTCGCCCTGAACACCGCGCTGGGCTGGAGCCGGGGAATGGACCGCCTGCGGCAGGGCCGCGCGGCGATGCTCGGGATGCTCCTGCCGGATCGCGCGCTGAAGCAGGCCCTCGACGTCCTGCCGCTCGGCGCGGGGGACACCGCCGCCGCCGGCCATCCCATCGAGTGGTACCAGCAGTGGCTCCGGCACGAGGACCTCGCGGACGAGTACTGGACGCGGCAGTCGCACACGGCGTCCGTCGCCGACGTGACCGCACCGGTGTTCATGACCACCGGGTGGTACGACCTCTTCCTGCCCTCGCACCTGCGCTCGTACCGGCGCCTCGTCGAGGCGGGGAACCCGCCGCGCCTGACCATCGGGGCCTGGAGCCACCGATCGCCGGAACGCGCCTCCGCGTCGCATCCCGACACCGTCGCCTTCCTCCGCGAGGCGTTCCTCGGCGACGCGTGGGACCGACCGGCGCCGGTGCACGCGTACCAGACGGGGGCCGAGCGCTGGCACGACCTTCCCGAGTGGCCGCCGCCGACCGCCGACCGGGTCTGGCACCTGGGCGCGGACCGCGGGATGGCCACGGATGCCGCGGCGCCCGGCATCACGTCGTACACGTACGACCCGCAGCACCCCACGCCCGCCGTCGGCGGTCCGATGCGACAGCGGGGTGCCGAGCCGGTCGACAACGCCGAGCACGAGCAGCGGCCGGATGTCGCAACCTACCGATCCCGCCCGCTCAGTGCGCCGCTCGACGTCGCGGGCGAGCCCGTCGCGACCGTGCGCGTCCGATCGAGCGCGCCGAGCTTCGACGTGTTCGTCCGCATCACCGACGTGCACCCGGACGGACGCTCGATGACCGTGTGCGACGGCATCCGACGCATCGGCTCGGCCGGCACGGTCGCGACCGACCCCGACCCGGACGACGACGGGTTCCGCGAGGTGGCGGTGACGCTGTGGCCGACCTTCCACCGGTTCGCCGTCGGACACCGCCTCGGCGTCCAGGTCGGTTCGGGCGCGCACCCGCGCTTCGCGCGGAACCCCGGAACCGGGGAACCCGCGGTCGACGCCGCCGAGACGGTCGTCGCGCACCAGGAGATCGCCCACGGCGGGTCCACCGGGACCCGCATCACGCTGCCGGCGTGGTCGCCCTGACGACCCGAGTCGGGTTCAGCCGGGCGGCGACTCAGGCTGCCGGCACGCCTGCCCGGCGCGGGATCGACAGCGACGCGAGCACCCCGAGCCCCGCGAGCACGACGAGCACCGCGAACGCCGCGCCGTAGTCGGCGTCGTCCGGCCCCGCGCCGCCTA
>NZ_SDPL01000320.1 GCF_004135055.1 Agromyces binzhouensis
GTCGGCGTGCCGGATGCGGCGTGCGCCGCGACGTTCGCGGCGCTGCCGCCGCGCGACCGGAACACCCGCGCCGCCGAGTCGGTCGCAGCCCGGATCGGCTCGGTCGCCCAGACGACGATGTCCTCGAGCAGGTCGCCGACGACGACGAGGAGCTGCGGCTCGCGAGACCCGGACCCGGCGCCGCGGCGGGCCTCAGCCGGCGAGCTCACGCGCGATCTCCGCTCCGAGCCGGGCGTTGCCGCGGTACACCGCGAGGTTGGCCTCGAGGCTCCGGCCGCCCGTCGCTCGCTGGACGTAGTCGAGCAGGAACGGCGTGGTGTCGTGCCCGGTCACGCCCGCGGCATCCGCCGCGGCGAGCGCCTCGGCGAGGACCCGGGTGTGGACGTCGGGATCGAGCTGGTCGGACTCGGCCACCGGGTTGGCGACGAGCACCGCCGAGGCGAGGCCGAGCTCGTCGCGGGCGCGTGCGACGGCCGCGGCCTCGGCGGCCGACTCGACGCGCGACGGGACGGGGAACCCGGAATCGGCGACGTAGAAGCCCGGGAAGCGGTCGGTCCGGTAGCCGAGCACCGTGATCCCGAGCGTCTCGAGCCGCTCGAGCGTCGCAGCGACGTCGAGGATCGACTTCACCCCCGCGCTGACGACCACGACGGGGGTCGTCGCGAGCGCCGGCAGGTCGGTCGACTCGTCGAAGGTGTCGCTCGCACCGCGGTGCACGCCGCCCAGCCCGCCGGTCGAGAACACCCGGATGCCGGCGCGGTGCGCCAGCCACGCCGTCGCCGCGACCGTCGTGCCCGCGTCGAGCTCCGCGGAACGGGCCACCGGGAGGTCGCGCGTGCTCGCCTTGACGACGTGCTCGGCGGTGCAGAGGCGCTCGATCTCCGCGCCGTCGAGGCCGACGATCGCGGTGCCCCCCACGACGCCGATCGTCGCCGGCTCCGCGCCGGCCTCCCGGACCAGCGCCTCGGTCGCGAGGCCCACCTCGAGGTTGCGCGGGCTCGGCAGCCCGTGGGTCAGGATCGTCGACTCGAGGGCGAGCACCGGTCGGCCGGCGTCGACGGCGTCGCGCACGCGGTCGGCGATGCGCAGGGCGGGGGTGCGGTCGGACTGCATGCGCCTCATCGTATGTCCGCGTGTGACGGCGCCCCGCGACATCCGTCATGCCCGGGCGTATCGTCGCCTGCACGAACCGACCGACCGAGGAGCACGCCATGTCGCCGCAGAACCCGCACGCCGCCGCCGAGTCCCGCACGGGCCTCGCGATGGGCATGCGCGGCTGCGTCGAGGGCGAGTCGTGCGGCTCCGATCGGCCCGGTCACGGACTGCACCCGATGCAGGACCGGCTCTCGCGCATCGTCGCGAGCCGGTGGACCGACGCGGTCGTCGTCGCGACGGCGTCGGACGGGTTCGTCGAGCTCGTCGACCTCGAGGGCGGCGCGCACCGGGTGTGGAACCACGGCGCCCTCACGGGGCGGCTCGCAGCCGGCGACCCGGTCGCGCTGCACCCCGTGTACGGCGTGCTGGCCCGCGGGGACGACCGCTACAGCGTCGCCGCCGTCTGACGCACGCGACGCGGCCGCTCGGGCCGCGTCGACGTGATGCGCGCGTCAGCTCGCCGGCATCATCTCCCTCATCGCGCCCATCATCTTCTCCATGGCCATGACCGCCTGGTCGCAGGCCATCGCGCACATGCGGCAGTGCTCGTGCATGTCGGCGTGCATCATGCACTCCGCAGAGCACGCGCGGCACATCGTGATGCAGGTCTCCATCATCGACATCATGACCTGCATGTCGTAACCGGTGGTGCGGAGCATCATCCGCATCATCGTGTCGCACACGTCGGCGCAGTTCGCGCACATCGCGCCGCACCGGCCCAGGCCCTCGCCGGCATCGGCGTCGGCGCACATGACGCACGCCTGCATGCACGCGGAGAGGGCCTCCATACAGTCCTGCATCATGGACATGTCCATGTCCTTCATGGGCATGTCCGACGCCGACATGGCGCCCTTCATCATGTCCATCGTCGTGTTCATCCCGCACCTCGCCGTCTCCGAGGAGCCGGGTGTCGGTGGTGCCGGCGCTGGGACCCGGCGACCCTCTCGAGCCGAATGCTACGCCGCGACCTCCGCGCCGAGAAGGGGGAGGAGCCGACCGTCACGCGCACGGAACAGGGCGGATGCCGCGCACGGGCGCGTCATGGTCCGTCGACGATTTCGACGACTCGGAGCGATCGCGTAAGGTTAGCCTTACCTTTCCGTCGATCCGGCGGATGCGACCCCCGAACCGGACACGTGCCATGACCATGCTGCTGACCAGGACCGAGCCCGCGCTCGACCTGCTCGGCGGCGACCCCTCCGCCCCCGCCCTCGTCACGCCGTCGTCGCGAGTGGACTACGGCGAGCTCCGTGATCGGATCGAGGACCGCCGCAGCGCGCTCGGCGGAGGGCGCCGCCTGGTGTTCCTCTCGGGAGCCAACACCGTCGAATCCGTCGTCACCTACCTCGCCGCCCTCGCAGCCGGCCATCCCGTGCTGCTCCTGCCGACGGGCGTCGAGGGTGCGGCGCTCGACGCCCTCGTCGCGCGCTACGCGCCCGACGTGATGGTCCGCGCCGACGCACGCGGGTTCGAGCTGACGGACCTCCACGCCGGCCCGCGGCACGCGTTCCACCCCGAACTCGCGCTCCTCGCGAGCACGTCGGGGTCGACCGGTTCGCCCAAGCTCGTCCGGCTCTCCCGCACGAACGTCACCGCGAACGCGCGGAGCATCGCCGACTACCTCGACCTCGCGCCCGGCGACCGTGCCGCGACGACGCTGCCGCTCGGCTACTGCTACGGGCTCTCGGTCGTCAACAGCCACCTCGTCGCGGGCGCCAGCCTCCTGCTCACCGACCGGTCCGTCGTCGAGCCGGCCTTCTGGGACGAGTTCGCGGCCCTCGGAGCGACCTCCTTCGCCGGCGTCCCCTACACCTACGACCTCCTCGAGACCACGGACTTCGCGCGCCGCGAGCTGCCCGACCTCCGCTACGTCACGCAGGCCGGCGGCCGGCTCGCCCCCGACCGGGTCCGAGCGCTCGCCCGCCTCGGACGCGAGCGCGGGTTCGACCTCTTCGTCATGTACGGCCAGACCGAGGCGACCGCGCGCATGGCCTACCTTCCGCCAGAACTCGCCGAGGCGGCCGCCGGTGCGATCGGCGTGCCGATCCCGGGCGGATCGTTCCGCATCGACGAGCGCGTCGACGGCGCGGCGCCGGGCGAGGGCGAACTCGTCTACGCGGGACCGAACGTCATGATGGGGTACGCCGAGACGTCCGCCGATCTCGCTCGCGGCCCCGAGCTCGACGAACTGCGGACGGGCGACCTCGCCCGGCGCCGAGCGGACGGCCTGGTCGAGATCACCGGGCGGCTCAGCCGCTTCGCCAAGAGCTTCGGCCTGCGCCTCGACCTCGACCGGATCGAACGGATGCTCGCCGCCGACGGACTCGAGGCGCGCACGGTCGCGCTCGACGAGCGGCTCGCGGTGTTCGTGCGCCACGACCGGTTCATCGAGACCGCGCGCGCCGAGGTCGAGCGCGCCACGCGGCTCCCGGCGCACGCGTTCGACGTGCACGCCCTCGCCGAGTTCCCGCGCACGGCCAACGGCAAGCCCGACCATGCCGCGCTCCGCGCGCACGCGGCACTGCTC
>NZ_SDPL01000321.1 GCF_004135055.1 Agromyces binzhouensis
GTCGGCGCGGGGTCGGCCGCGGCCGTCGCCCCCGTGCGCACGCGTGCGACGAGCTTCGCCGCGATCGACGGGGCGAGCACGGTCTCGCCGGCGGCGACCGAGCGGATGCCGGCGAGGATCTCCTCCTGCGGTGCGGCCTTCAGCAGGTACCCGCTCGCACCCGCCTCGATCGCGGCGAGGATGTGGTCGTCGGTCTCGTACGTCGTGAGCACCAGCACCCGGGTGCCGGTCCCGCCGACGGATGCCACGATGCGCTCCGTCGCGGCGGCGCCGTCGAGCACGGGCATCCGCAGGTCCATGAGCACCAGGTCGGGCTGCAGCTCGGTCGCGAGCGCGACCGCCTCCCCGCCGTCGACGGCCTCGCCGACCACCTCGATGCCGGGCTCGGAATCGAGCAGCCCGACGATGCCGGCGCGGACGATGGGATGGTCGTCGGCGACCACGACCCGGATCGGCTCGCTCATGCGTCGGCTCCCGCCGTCGCGTCGCGTCGTTCCTCTGCTCGGCGCGAGGGGACGACCACCCGCAGCACGGTCCCGCCGTCGCGGCCGGCGCCGAACTCGAGCCGCCCGCCCACGAGCGAGACCCGATCGCGCATGCCGACGAGCCCGAAGCCGCCGTCGCCGGGCACGGCGTCGCCGGGTCCGACGCCGTCGTCGCGGACCGCGAGCACGATCTCGGGCGGCACGCCCGCCGTGGTGACCACGATCTCGGCCACGTTCGCGCGCGCGTGCTTGCGGACGTTCGCGAGTGCCTCCTGCGCGCAGCGCAGCAGCACGACCTCGAGCTCACGGTCGAGCCCCGCGGCATCCGTCGTCACCGACACGCGCACGCCGGTCTCGCGCTCGAACGTCGCCGCGAGTCGCCGCAGCGCCTCGCCCAGGCCGCCGTCGGATTCGATCGGCGCGAGCGACGCGACGAGCCCGCGCGCCTCGGTGAGCGCCTCGCGGGCCATCTGCTCCATGAGCTCGACGTCGCCCCGAGCGGATGCCGCGGCCTCGCCGTCCACTCCGGCGAGCCGTCGCTCGGTGCGCTGGGCGACCATCACCATCCCGGTGAGGCTCTGCGCGATCGTGTCGTGGATCTCGCGGGCGAGCCGCGCCCGCTCGTCGGCCACGCCCGCGTCGCGGTGCATGGCGGCGAGCTGGCCCTGCGCCGCCTGCAGCTCCTCGAGCAGGCGAGCGCGCTCCTCGCCGAACTGCGCGATGCGCGTGATCCAGAGGCCGAGCGCGATGCTGAAGCCGACCGAGAGCGCCGCGATCGCGGAACCGGTGACGAGGCCCGCGGGCCCCGACCGAGCTGCGTAGCCGAACACGATCGCGACGGCGATGGCGAGGTTCGCGATGATCGCACTGCGCGTCGACGGCGAGGTCGACCAGACGAACGGGTAGAGGAACGCCTGCAGGATCGCGAACGACGGCTCGATCGCCGTGCCGACCGCGAGGAGCACCGCGTACGTGATCGAGACCGCCAGGTGCGCGCGGGTCGTCGCGACCGGCACGCACCGTCGGCCCCACGCCAGGTGGACCAGGAGGAACGCGCCCGCGACCGCCCACACGCCGATGTCGTCGGCGCCGAACGGCGGGTCGAGCAGGGAGACCGCGGCGATCACGACCGCGACCGCGACCGCCGCGGCATCCCACCACCGCACGTTCTGCATGGACTCAGGCTCCCACAGGGTTCTCGCGTCGCGCAGCGCTCACGCGTCGCGCCGGATCCAGCGGAAGGTGAGGCGGCTGAGGACCAGGCCGATGACGAGCCAGGCGAGCAGCGCGACCGCGACCCAGCCGAGGTCCCACGCGCCGTTCTGCTCGAGTACCGCGAAGTCCTCGGGCAGGAACACGGCGCGCATGCCCTGCGCCATCCACTTGAGCGGGAAGAGGCTCGCGACGTTCTGCATCCACTCGGGCAGTTGGTAGAACTGCAGGTAGACGCCCGAGATGAACTGGAGCACGAGCAGGATCGGGATCACGACCGCCGCCGCGGACTTGCCCGAGCGCGGCACCGAGGAGAGCGCGATGCCGAGCAGGGCCGAGGTGCCCACGCCGAGCACGAACACCCAGGCGAAGGTCGCCCACTTCTCGGGTTCGGTGGGCAGCGCGATGCCGAACAGCGTGGCCGCGGCGACGAGGAGTAGCGCGGCCTGCAGCACGCCGGTCACGAAGACCTGCCCGATCTTCCCGATGAAGTACGACACCGGCGACAGCGGCGTGCCGCCGAGGCGCTTCAGGGTGCCGTCGGACTTCTCGATCGCGATGTCGATCGCGAGGTTCTGCACGCCGGAGAGCAGCATGCCGGCGGCCAGGAGGCCCGGCAGGTAGTACGCGCCGACCGAGACGCCCTCCATGCCGGGAGCCGGCTGGATGTCTCCGGCCGAGCTGAACGCGGCGGTGAAGATGCCGAGCATGATGAACGGGAAGAGGAAGGTGAAGAACACCGCGTCGGGGGAGCGGAAGTAGCTCCGGACCTCGTAGCCGATGCGGGAGCCGCCGAGCGCGAGGCGCCCGGGGCGGCGGGTGCCGGCGGCGGTGCCGGCCACGGTGGTCAGGTCGGTGGTGCTCATGCGAGAGCCTCCTCGGTGTCGATGATCTCCGCACCGGAGGCGCGGACCAGGTCCAGGTAGATGTCCTCGAGGCTCGGTCGGATGACCTCGAGGTCGGCGGGCTCGCCGCCGCAGTCCCGGGCGACGGAGGCCACGAACTCGGCCGGGCGCTCGGTGCGCGACTCGCGCGGAGTGCCGTCGGGGTCGGTCCAGCGGACGATGGGCACCCGCGCCTCGGCACCGCCGAGCTCGTGCACGCGGCCGACGTCGACGAGCTTCCCGCCGATGATGATGCCCGCCCGGTCCCCGAGCTGCTCGGCCTCGTCGAGGTAGTGGGTCGTGAGCAGGATGGTCGTGCCATCGCGCTTCAGCGACCGGATCAGGTCCCAGAACTCGCGTCGGGCCTCGGGGTCGAACCCGGTCGTCGGCTCGTCGAGGAACAGCAGTTCGGGTTGTCCGATGATGCCGAGGGCGACGTCGAGGCGTCGTCGCTGACCGCCCGAGAGCTTCGCGACGCGCGTGCGCGCCTTCTCCTCGAGCCCGACGGCGGCGACCACCTCGTCGACGTCGCGCGAGCGCGGGTAGAGGCCCGCGAAGTGCGCGAGCTGCTCGCGCACGGTCATCGCGCCGCTCTCGGTGCCCGACTGCAGCACGATGCCGAGGCGCGACTTCCAGTCGAGACCGCCCCGGGCGGGATCGACGCCGAGGACGCTGACCTCGCCCGCAGTGCGGAGGCGGTAGCCCTCGAGGATCTCGATCGTGGTCGACTTGCCCGCGCCGTTGGGGCCGAGCAGAGCGAACGTCTCGCCGTGCGGGATGTCGAGGTCGATGCCGTCTACGGCGGCGACGCGGGCGTACTGCTTGCGGAGTCCGCGGATGCGCACGGCGGGCGCTTCGCGGGGGCTGCTGGTGTCCATGCCCTCGATGCTCCTCCTCGACGGGGCGAAACGACAGCCGTGGAGCGGTCGATCTTCGCCTCCACCGATCGGTGGAGGGTGAGGTCAGGGCTCGCGGAGCTCCGCGAGGCGGCGCTCGAGGAAGCGGCGCTCCGGCGCCGTGCGGGCGAGCGCGATCGCGTCGCGGTAGCGGGAGGCCGCGGCATCCGCCTCGCCCTGCCGGCGCAGCAGGTCGGC
>NZ_SDPL01000322.1 GCF_004135055.1 Agromyces binzhouensis
GGACGGCGCCGTGCACGTCGCGCGGGGCCCGCACGGCATCGTCGGCCTCGTCGCCGTCGCGACGCCGTTCGCCGGCTCGCGCATGGCCCGGCTCATCCTCGACCCGAGCGTGCGCGCGCTGCTCCCGAGCGACGAGACCATCGTGCTGCTCGGACGCGCGGCATCCGTCAACGCCCGCATCGTGTCCGTGTTCGGCCGGTACGACCCCCACATCCCCGACGGGAGCATGCTCGACGGCGCGACGAACATCCGCGTGCCCGTCGCCGGGCACTTCCGGATCCTCGGCGCCGTCGAGACGCACCGTGCGGTGCTCGAGGGCGTCGGGCACCTCCTCGATCAGGCGGGCTGACCCGGCTGCTCCGGACCGATCCGGTACGGGCGCATCATCTCGTTGTCCTCGTGCTCGACGATGTGGCAGTGCCAGACGTACTGACCGGGGTTGACGAAGGTCGCACGCACGCGCGTGACCTCGCCGGGGTAGGCGATGACCGTGTCCTTGAAGCCGGTCTCCCACGGTTCGGGCGGCCGCACGTTGCCGTCGGGCTGCACCGGCTGGGCGACCTCGCCGCCGTCGAGGACGAGGCCCTCGCGGTTCACCACCTCGAACACGACCTCGTGCACGTGCATCGGATGCGCGTCGCCCGTCGTGTTGACGAACTCCCAGACCTCGGTCGCACCGACTGCGGGGTTCTCGGTGACCGGATCCGCCCACACGCGGTCGATCCAGACACCCGACTGGATGTCGCCGAGCAGCGCCTCGACGGGGCCTTCGTAGACGTCGCCCTCCTCGTTGTGGCCCTCCGCCATCTTCTCGATGAGCGCGAGCGGCCGGACCACCGACTCCGCCGGCAGGGGCGCGATCGGCGGGAGGACGAGGTACTGCGGCGGGGTCGTCGTGTCGGCGGCCAGGGCGGGCCCGACCACGAACGACATGACCTGGCCGGTCGAGTCCGGGTCCGCCTTCGGGAAGTCGAGATCCGGCACGCCGCCTCCGAACGGCTCGTCGGGACCGACGTTCCCCAGCACGTAGGCGCCGACCGGCACGTTCGTGAAGTCGACGATGACGTCGGCGCGCTCGGCGAGCCCCAGGAGCATGCGGTTTCCGTTGTCGGTGGTGAGGTTCACCGGGGCGGCGAGGAAGCCGCCCTCGTTGCCGATCTGCCAGACCTCGACCCCGGGGATCGCGTTGAAGTCGAGGATCAGGAACCGGGACTGGCATCCGTTGAGGAACCGCAGGCGGTAGCGGCGTTGCTCCACCTGGTGGAAGGGCCAGGTGTTGCCGTTGACCATCAGCATGTTGCCGAAGAACTCCGGCTGCCAGATCGGCGAGAACTCCCCGGCGGGGATGTACGGCCCGACGATCTCGTCGAAGAACTCCCTGGTGTCGGGGTAGAACAGCGAGCCGTCGTCGTTGAACGAGCGATCCTGCACGACGATCGGGATCTCGAAGTACGTCTTGTTCGGCGGGAACTTGTCGCCCTCCATCGGCGCGGGCGACGGCAGGACCGCGGTCGCTCCGTTCCGCGCGTCGAGCACGGCCTTCTCCCCGTCCGGGCCGCCGCGGACGATGAAGAACCCGGCCGGCCCCGCGTAGACGTTGAGGCGCGTCATCCCGAGTGCGTGGTCGTGGTACCAGAGCGTGGACTCGCGCTGGTCGTTGGGGTACTCGAACTCCGCGAAGCCCGGCCCCCAGCTCGCGCCGAACGAGGCCGCCGCCTTGCCGGCGAAGAAGTCGTACCAAGTGCCCTCGGTCGCGTACCCCGCCGGGATGTCGGTGGCGTCGGGCAGGAACCACGCCTCCGCGTAGCCGTCGCTCTCGTCGCCGACGCCGACCGCACCGTGCAGGTGCGTGACGAGCGGGACGGGTCCGATGTACCGACCCGGCGTGTCGCCGGTGAAGACCGGCCTGGTGTCGCGACCGGCGTCCCCGCCCGGCGGGTTCGCCCAATGGAGCGTGGGGTCGACGGGCAGGAGGTGCGGGAGGGCGTTGCCGTCGGCGTCGACGAGGTCGTTGATCCACTTCACCCGGACCGGACGGCCCCACTTCGACTCGATCGTGAGCGAGGGCGCGTTGTGGATGAGCAGCCCCTTCTTGCTCTCGCTCGAGATCGCGCCGTAGCCCCAGACGGTCGTCGCCGGCAGGCCCGCGGGAAGGATCTGCTGCGCGAACTGCCGCACCGAGATCTCGTAGTAGTCGGCGGGCTTGCCGCCCTTGCGGTTGACCGTGCCGGCCCGCGGCATGACGGGCGGGACGAGCAACGGCGTGACGAACTTCGGCACGTCGGCCGGCGGCAGCGTGCCGCCGGGGATCTCCGCGAGCGCCACGCGTTCGCCGCCCGGCAGCATCGCGTAGAGCATGAACCCCGCGCCGGCCGCGCCGGCGGCCGCGATGAACGTGCGTCGACTGATGGGTCGCCCTGTCGGCGTCGCCTCTGACATCCTGCTGTTCCCCTCGGTGTGTAGCCGGAGCGGGGGCGCAGGGTGGCGGCGGCGATGTGGGTCGGGTCGCCCTCAGTTCTACCGGCGCGACCGAGGATGCGAAGGGACTCAGGTCCCGTCGACCGTGCGTCAGTAGAGGCCGAGTTCGCGGCCGGCCTCCTCGACCTCGCGCATGCGAGCGGATGCCGCCGTGCCGAGGCGTTCCGCGCACTCGGCGATCAGGGCCTCGACGATCGCGAGCACCGGCGTCATCGCGTCGAACGCCGCCGAGGGCGAGTCGGTCTCGCTCGGGAGGACGACGTCGGCGTCGCTCGCGATCGGCGAGAGCCAGGCATCCGTGAGGAGGATGACCGATGCCCGGCGCTCCCGGGCGGCGGCCGCGAGCCGGCGCGTCGGCTCCTCGTACCGGCGGTAGTCGAACAGGACGACGACATCGCCTCGCCGCAGCCCGGCGACCGCTTCGATCCGCCCCGCGTCGTGCTCGGGCAGCGCGGTCACGCCGGGCCGGACGAGCTGCAGGTGCTGCGCGAGCAGCCGCGCCAACAGGCCGCTGAACCGTCCTCCCGACACGAGCACCCTGTTCCGCGGCGTGCACAGCAGGTCGACGGCGCGCTCGAACTCGCCGGGGACGAGCCCGTCGAAGGTCCGGACGAGCGTCTCGCCCATGATCGACGCGGCGCGCTCGAGCCCGGAGGCGGGGCCGCCCTCGGATCGGTGGCGCGCCTGCAGGTCGATCGGCGACGCCGAGCGCTCGTCGAGGTCGTCGCGGAGCGCCTGCTGGAAGTCGGGGAACCCGCGGTATCCGAGGCGGTTCGCGAACCGGAGGACGGTCGGGCCGCTCACCCCCGCACGTGCGGCCAGCTTGGCGACGGTCTCGAACCCCGCTGACGGGTAGGACGAGAGCAGCACCCGCGCGACCTTCCGCTCGGCGGGGCTGCAGTCGGCCATGCCCCGCCGGATCGCCTCCGCCATCGGCACCGGCGCGTCGCCTCCAGCCACGGTCACCTCCTCCACCGTGCTCACGGTAGCGGCCCGCCCTCCGCGATCGCGACGACGAGCCCGGCGAGGAGCGCGATCCGTTCCGGCGCGTGCTCGACGTCGAGCCACTCGTCGACGCCGTGATCGCCGCCGCCGACCGGTCCGAGCCCGTCGAGCGTCGGCACGCCGAGGGCGGCCACGAAGTTCGCGTCCGAGGCGCCGCCCGTGGCGGCGACCTCGACGTCGAGCCCGAGCG
>NZ_SDPL01000323.1 GCF_004135055.1 Agromyces binzhouensis
CGGGCTGGGCGCCGCCTGCGGTGGTCCCCGACCCGGGCAGCGCGCAGGCCTACGGCGCGCAGGCGGTCGCCGCGCGCGGCTGGCCGACGACCGAGTTCGACTGCCTCGTCGCGCTGTGGAACAAGGAATCCGGATGGCGCGTGAACGCCTACAACGCCTCGAGCGGGGCCTACGGCATCCCCCAGGCCCTCCCGGGGTCGAAGATGGCGACCGCCGGAGCCGACTGGGAGACCAACGCGGCCACGCAGATCGAATGGGGCCTCGGCTACATCCAGGCTCGCTACGGCACCCCCTGCGGCGCGTGGGCGCACTCGCAGAGCGTCGGCTGGTACTGACCCGCTCGCCCCGCCCCCGACCGTAGACTGGACCGATGGCCCGCTCGCACCGCTCCCGTGGTCGCGCCGCGAAGGCGCGTGAGCCGCACCCCGAGCTCGATGTCGCGCGCATGACGGCCGGCTGGCGCCGCACCGAGGTGCGTGCCGGGCGTGAATGGAACGTGCAGCCCGTGTCGGAGGCGCAGGCGGTGAAGGCCTACCTCTGCCCGGGCTGCGGGCTCGAGATCGACCCCGGTGTCGCGCACCTCGTCATCTGGCGTGCCGACGGAGTGCTGGGCGACGCAGCCGACCTGGCCTCGCGCCGACACTGGCACACCCACTGCTGGAGGATCGGACCCCTGTGACCGACGACACCATGACCGAGATCCGCGCCGGAGTCCTGCTGCCGGCGCACCGCGAGGAGATCGAACTGCGCACCGACGACGGGCTCCGCCTCGTCGGGGAGCTCGCGACACCGCTCGACCGGGCGCCCGTGGCGACGCTCGTGACCCTGCATCCGCTGCCCACCGCGGGCGGCTTCATGGACTCGCACATCCTGCGCAAGGCCGCAGCCCGCCTGCCCGCGCTCGCGGACCTCGCGGTGCTCCGCTTCAACACGCGCGGCACCAGTTCGGTCCGCGGCACGAGCGAGGGCGAGTTCGGCCACGGCGTCAGCGAGAGGGCGGACGTCGCGGCCGCGATGCGCTTCGTCGCCGAGCGCGGGCTGCCGAACCCCTGGCTCGTCGGGTGGTCGTTCGGGACCGAGCTCGCGTTGAAGTACGGCCTCGAGCACGGCATCGCCGGTGCGATCCTGCTCTCGCCGCCGCTGCATCGCACGAGCGACGAGGAGCTCGCGCGCTGGCGGTCGGCGCCGGTCCCCGTCGTCGCGCTGATCCCCGAGCACGACGACTTCCTCAAGCCGGCCGAGGCGGCCGAGCGCTTCGCCGGCCTGCCGAACCTGACGCGCATCGACGTCGAGGGCGGCAAGCACCTGTGGGTGGGGGAGTCCCAGACGCGGCGCGTGCTGGAGGAGATCGTGCGTGCCGTGAACCCTGCGGCGTCCCCGCTGCCGACGCAGTGGCCCGCGGCATCCGTGACGACGCCCGACGCCTGACGCCTGACGCGTGATCGGCGACGCGGCGACGACGCCTCGGGCGGGCTGAGCCGCCTCAGCGTTCGTTCTGGCGCGGGATCACGACCTGCTTGATGATGAGCAGGATCGCTGCGGCGATGGGGATCGCCACGAGCGCCCCGAGGATGCCGAGCAGCGCGCCGCCCGCGAGTGCGGCGACCACCACGAGCGCCCCCGGCACCTTCACCGCGCGGCTCATGATGCGCGGAGAGAGCACGTACGCCTCGAGCTGCATGTAGATCAGGTAGTAGATGGCGGCGACGAGCGCCGTGAGCGGTGACCCGAGGCCCGGGATCAGGCAGAGCAGCACGATGATCACCGATCCCGTGAGCGTGCCGACGAGCGGGACCAGCGAGAACAGGAACGCGATGAACGCGAGCACCGCTGGGAAGGGCGCGCGGATGATCGAGAGGAACGTGAAGCTCAGGAACCCGTTGACGGCCGCGAGCGAGACCTGCCCGATGACGTATCGTCCGACGGACTGGGTGATCTGCTCGGTCAGGTCGGCGAACCGTGCGCGCCGCGACGCGGGGATGAGCTGGTACGTCGCCCGCTTCATCGCGTCGAGCGACGCGGTGAAGTAGATCGTGAGGACCGCGACGACGATGACGGCGAACACTCCGCCCCCGATCGCGATCGCGACCGCCCACACGCCGCCGAGCAGCTCGCTCAGTCGGTTCGGGTTGGTGAAGAAGTCGGTGAGCGCCGCCCCCGCCTGTTCGCTGATCTCCTCGATCAGCAGCAGCGGGAACTGCTCCTGCAGCCAGGCGATCCAGTCGACGCGGTTGATCTGCGCGATGATCGCCGGGATCTGCACGACCAGTTCGGCGACCTGGTCGACGATGATCGGGATCACCGCGATGAGCAGTGCGGCGACGACCGCCGCGACTCCTGCGATGACGAGCAGGATGGCGGCCCAACGCGGAAGCCCCCGGCGCTCGAGCCCGCTCACGGCGGGCTCGAGGCCGAGGGCCAGGAACAGTGCTGCTCCGATGTAGGTGAGGATCGTCGACAGGCTCGACACGGCGGACAGGATCACGAGACCCGTGCCGACGCCGAGCGTGCCGACGAGCGCGATGCGGAACGCGTTCTGGATCTTCAAATCCCCGCGCTCCCTCGTCTCGCGTTACTTGTTCGCCACCTGCTCTGCCTGGGTGAGCACGCCGCGGAGGCTCTCGAAGTAGCCGGCGACGGCGTCTCGCTCGATCCTAATCTGGGCGAGGCGGTCCTCGGCGTCCGCCACGAGGGCGCGCGTGCGCTCCTCGGCGTCGGCGATGAGCTTGCGGGCCTGGGAGTGCGCCGCGGCGACGCGCTCGCGCGCCTCCTCGTCGGCCTTGTCGCGGGCGTCCGCGATCTCGGTCCGTGCCTCGGTCTCGAGGCGCTCGGCCTCGGCGCGCGCCTCCGCGGTGCGGGCGATCGCCTCGGCGAGCTCGGCGTTGGCGTCCTCGAGGAACTTCTTCGTCTGCCCGGCGGCCTCCTGCTGCGCCGTGAGCAGCTCCTGCTCGGCCTCGTCGCGCTTGGTGGCGAGTTCCGCCTCGAGGTCCATGCGGGCGCGCTCGATTTCGCGACGCATCCGGTCGACCTCGTGCGTGGTCTTCTTCTTCATCGAGGTCAGCTGGTTGTCGAGGTCGATCCGGGCCTGCTCCGCCTCGGCCTCGAAGTCGGCGCGGGCCTGCTCCTGCTCGAGGGCGAGGTCGGCGCGCATCTGCTCGAGCTCCGCAGCGTGCTTGGCGCGAATGCGGTCCAGCTCGTGCTGCAGCTTGAGGCGCGCGGTCTCGGTCTCGCGCTCGAGGTCGACGCCGACCTGCTCGCGCTCCTGCGCGAGCTTGGTCCGCTCCGCCTCGAGCTCCCGGTCGAGGTCGGTCCGCGCCTGCTCGAGCTCGTGCTCGAGCGAGGCGCGACGCTCCTCGATCTCCGCGTCGAGCGCGGCACGGGCTTCGGAGGAGTCGCGCTCGAGGTCGATGCGGGCCTGCTCGGTCTCCTTCGCGAGGTCGATGCGGGCCTGCTCGGTCTCCTTGGCGAGCTCCGCACGCTTCTGGTCGAGTTCGACCGCGACCTCGGCGCGGGTCTGCTCCGTCTCCTCCTGGAGGCCGGCCGCGGCGGCGCGCGCCTCGTTCGCCTCGGTGTTGGCGGCGACGAGCATCTCGGCGGCCTTGCGCTCGGCCTCGGCGACGACCGCCGCCGCCTCGCGCTTCGCGGTCGCCCGGACCTCGGCGGCCTC
>NZ_SDPL01000324.1 GCF_004135055.1 Agromyces binzhouensis
TCGTCGCGGAGGCCGACCCGCACGACCAGGACCCGTTCGCCGTGTGGGACGACGACGCGGCGCGCCCCTCGCGCACCGACCGCCGCGCCGCTGCGGCGTGGGAGTTCGAGGAGCACGAACGCGAGCCGAACCGTCGACGGCGCGGCGCGTGGGGCTGCCTCATCGCGCTGATCGTGCTGGGTGCGCTGGTCGCGGCCGCCGCGTTCTTCCTCCAGGGGCCGATCACGTCGCTCATGGAGCGCTTCCAGCCTCCCGAGGACTACTCCGGTGCGGGCACGGGCGAGGTCGTCTTCATGATCAACGAGGGCGACGGCGGAGAGACGATCGCGGGCAACCTCGAGGAGCAGGACATCGTCGCCTCCTCCGAGGCGTTCATCGACGAGGTCACGAGCCGCTCCGAGCAGCCGATCTTCTACCCCGGCGCGTACCGGATGGCGAACCAGATGAGCGCGGAGGACGCACTCGACGCGCTGCTCGATCCCGAGAACAAGCTCGAGAACACGTTCGTGATCCAGGAGGGGCTGTGGGCGCGCGACGCGCTCGCGAACGCCGCGGCCGCGACGGGGATCCCGATCGAGGAGCTCGAGGCCGCGGCATCCGACCCGCAGGCGCTCGGCCTGCCCGCCGAGGCCACGAGCGTCGAGGGCTTCCTCTTCCCCGCGACGTACACGTTCGGACCCGACGTCACCGCCGACGAGGTGGTGCAGACGCTCGTCGACCGGTCCTTCCAGTCGCTCGACGAGGCCGGGGTCGCCCCCGAGGACCGGTGGGAGACGGTGATCGTCGCCTCGCTCATCGAGCGCGAGGCGGGCTCCGAGGCCGATGCGTACAAGGTCTCCCGAGTCATCCGGAACCGCCTCGACGCGAACCAGTTCCCGACCCAGCTGCTCCAGTTCGACTCGACCGTGCACTACGGGACGGGCGACGACACGCTCGTCACGACCACCGACGCGGAGCGCGCGGACGCCTCGAACCCGTACAACACGTACGTGCATCCCGGGCTCCCGCCGGGGCCGATCGGCAACCCGGGCGACGTCGCGATCGACGCGGCGCAGCACCCGGCCGACGGGCCGTGGCTGTACTTCGTCACCGTCAACCTCGAGACCGGCGAGACGGTCTTCTCGGCGACCTTCGAAGAGCACGAGGCCGCGGTCCAGCAGTTCCTGCGGTACCTCGATGAGAACGGGTAGCGGGTGATGGCGGCGTCCGGCGCGGCGAGCGCGGGCACGGCGGAGGAGCGCACGGTCCGGCTGGCCGTGCTGGGCTCGCCGATCGGGCATTCGAAGAGCCCGGCGCTCCACCGGGCCGCGTACGACCGCCTCGGCCTCGACTGGCGCTACGACGCGATCGAGGTCCGGTCGGGGGAGTTCGCCGGGTTCCTCGAGCGCGCGCGAGGCGAGGCGGATGCCGCGTGGCGCGGCCTGTCGCTGACGATGCCGTTGAAGCACGAGGTGCTCGCCCACCTCGACGGGGCCGATCGCCTCGTCGAACTCGCCGGGGCGGCCAACACCGTCCGGTTCGCCGAGGACGGCGCGCTGCAGGGCTTCAACACCGACATCGGGGGCATCGTCCGCTCGCTCGGGGACGCCGACCTCCGCCGCGTGCACCGCGGCGTGCTGGTCGGCAGCGGGGCCACGGCGTCGTCGGCGCTCGTGGCCATGGCCGAGCTCGGCGCCGTGGAGGTCGACGTGCTCGTGCGCAATCCGGATCGGGCGGTCGGCGTGCAGGAGCTCGGCCGGCGACTCGGGCTCGTGGTCCGGGTGCGCCCGCTCGCGGAGCTCGCGGTGGCGTCATCCGCCGACCTGGTCGTGAGCACCGTCCCCGGCGGCACCGACCTCGGCGTGGCGCCGTCGGATGCGCTGGTCGGCTCGGCGCTGCTGCTCGACGTGGCCTACGATCCGTGGCCGTCCGCGCTCGC
The DNA here is from genome assembly GCF_004135055.1 of Agromyces binzhouensis. Classification (GTDB taxonomy): domain Bacteria; phylum Actinomycetota; class Actinomycetes; order Actinomycetales; family Microbacteriaceae; genus Agromyces; species Agromyces binzhouensis. The sequence goes on from NZ_SDPL01000324.1 coordinate 1,919, forward strand.
GGCGGGATGGCTCGAACGCGGGGGCCGCGTCACTCACGGGCTCGGCATGCTGCTGCACCAGGCCCTCCTGCAGGTGCGCGTCTTCGTCTCGGGCGACCCGTTCGAGCCGCTGCCCGACGAGGCGGCCGTGCTCGACGTCATGCGCGGGAGCCTCTGACGACGCTGTGGGAGGATGGTGGGCATGCTCCGTTGGCTCACCGCCGGGGAATCGCACGGCCCCGAACTCGTCGCGATCCTCGAAGGCCTCCCCGCAGGCATCCCCGTCTCCCTCGATGACATCCGCGCCGACCTGGCGCGCCGCAAGCTCGGCTACGGCCGAGGCGCGCGCATGAAGTTCGAGCAGGACGAGCTCGCCGTCTCGGGCGGCGTGCGGCACGGCCTCAGCCTCGGCAGCCCCGTGGCGCTGCGGATCGGCAACACCGAGTGGCCCAAGTGGCAGCAGGTGATGAGCCCCGAGCCGGTCGACGCCGAGGCGCTCGGACGAGGACGCGGTGCGCCGCTCACCCGCCCGCGGCCGGGGCACGCCGACCTCGTGGGCATGCAGAAGTACGGCTTCGACGAGGCCCGGCCGGTGCTCGAGCGCGCGAGCGCGCGCGAGACCGCCGCGCGCGTCGCCCTCGGGGCGGTCGCGCGGTCGTTCCTCGCCGAGCTCGGCATCCGCCTCGTGTCGCACACGGTCGCGATCGGTCCCGTCCAGGTCCCCGAGGGCAGCGAGCTGCCGATGCCGTCCGACGTCGACCGGCTCGACGCCGACCCGCTGCGCTGCTTCGACGCGGCGACGAGCGAGCGGATGGTCGCCGAGGTCGACTCGGCGCACAAGGACGGCGACACGCTCGGCGGCGTCGTCGAGGTCCTCGCCTACGGCCTGCCGCCCGGGCTCGGCTCGCACGTGCACTGGGACCGCCGCCTCGACGCCCAGCTCGCCGCGGCGCTCATGGGCATCCAGGCCATCAAGGGCGTCGAGGTCGGCGACGGCTTCCTCACGACCACCCGGCGCGGCTCGGCCGCGCACGACGAGCTGCACCTCGCCGACGGCCGGATCGTGCGGGCGAGCGACCGCGCCGGCGGCACCGAAGGCGGCATGTCCACCGGCACAGTGCTCCGCGTGCGCGCAGGCATGAAGCCCATCGCGACCGTCCCGCACGCCCTCCCCACGATCGACGTCGCGACCGGCGAGCCGGCCCCGGCCCACCACCAGCGCTCCGACGTGTGCGCCGTCCCCGCGGCGGGCGTGGTCGCCGAGGCGATGGTCGCGCTGACCCTCGCGAACGCCGTGCTCGAGAAGTTCGGCGGCGACTCGGTCGTCGAGACCCGGCGCAACCTCGACGCCTACCTCGCGGCGATCCCCGACGCGCTCGCGAGCGAGGTCGCCGACGGCGCGATCCGTGCCTGAGCCGTCCGCTCCGAGGTCCGTGCCGGGCGACTCGCGGGCGATCCCGCTCCCGATCGTGCTCGTCGGGCCCATGGGCTCCGGCAAGTCGCGCGTGGGCGCGAGGCTCGCGTCGGCCGTCGGCGCGCCGTTCGTCGACACCGACCACCGGATCGTCGACCGCCACGGCCCCATCGAGGAGATCTTCGCTCGCGAGGGCGAGGCGTACTTCCGGGCGATCGAGCGCGAGGTCGTGGCCGAGGCGCTCCGCGAGCAGGCGGTCGTCTCGCTCGGCGGGGGCGCCGTGCTCGACCCGGACACGCGCGCCGACCTCGCCGGCCTCGCCGTCGTCCGGCTGGACGTCAGCCCCGAG
>NZ_SDPL01000325.1 GCF_004135055.1 Agromyces binzhouensis
CCCCCGCGCGGACGACGCGCCACCAGGGCACGTCGCCGCCGTAGCGCGCCATGACCTGGCCGACGGCGCGCGCTCCGCGCGAGCCGAGCGTCGCGGCGACGTCGCCGTAGGTCATCACCGTGCCGGGCGGGATGTCGGACACCACGGCGAGCACGGCGTCGACGAAGCCCTCGCCGTCACGCGGCATCCGTCGCCCCTGGATCCGGTCGCGCGGGCCTGCTCAGCCGGCGAGCTCGAGCGCGCCGATGACGTCGCCGTACTGGGTCTCGCCGACGTCGCGGAAGCCGATGCGGTGGAAGAACTCGCCCGGTCCGCCCTCGCCCGGCTCCCACAGCACGGTGATGCGGTCGAACCCGCGGCGCTTGGCCTCCTCGGCGAGCGCGTGCGCGAGGAACCGGCCGACGCCCTTGCCCTGCGCCTCGGCGTCGACGTTGATGCGCCAGATGCAGGCCCGGAACTCCTCGTGCTCGTTCTCGGGGTCGAAGTTGCCGTGGATGAAGCCGACGACCTTGTCGTCGTTGAGCGCGACGCGCTGCCACGCGGTCGCGGGGTTCACCACGGAGGACTCGGCGGCGTAGGTGACCGGTGCGATGAACTGCTCCTGGCCCGGCTTCAGCGACAGGGTGTTCGCGGCGACGATGTTCGTCGCGTTCAGTTCTTCGAGTCGCAGATCAGCCATGCATCGCAGCCTAACCGCATGAGGTGGCGCGCCGGTAACCCTCATGCGACCGGATGGAACGCCGCCGGCCGGCGCCGCGTCGGCGGGATGCCGGTCGTCTGCGGTGACGTCGCAGCCGCGCGTCGCCGCCTCGATCTCTCGATGTCGAGATATTCCGGCGACGCGGTAAGCTGGTCGGCGGCGTGTCGGACACCCCCGAGACTTCCTCGCTTCCCAAGCAATCCCACGAGATCCCAAGGAGACCGACCCTTGTCGAAGATCAAGGTCGAAGGCACCGTCGTCGAACTCGACGGCGACGAGATGACCCGCATCATCTGGCAGGCCATCAAGGACCAGCTCATCCACCCGTACCTCGACGTCAACCTCGAGTACTACGACCTCTCCATCCAGAAGCGCGACGAGACCGACGACCAGATCACGGTCGACGCGGCCAACGCGATCAAGCAGCACGGCGTCGGCGTCAAGTGCGCGACGATCACGCCCGACGAGGCGCGCGTCGAGGAGTTCGGCCTCAAGAAGATGTGGCGGTCGCCCAACGGCACCATCCGCAACATCCTCGGCGGCGTCATCTTCCGCGAGCCGATCATCATCTCGAACATCCCGCGGCTCGTCCCCGGCTGGAACAAGCCGATCATCGTCGGCCGCCACGCGTTCGGCGACCAGTACCGCGCCACGGACTTCAAGTTCGACGGCCCGGGCACGCTCACGATGACGTTCACCCCGCAGGACGGCTCGGAGCCGCAGCAGTTCGAGGTCTTCCAGGCCCCGGGCTCGGGCATCGCCATGGGCATGTACAACCTCGACGCCTCGATCCGCGACTTCGCGCGCGCCTCGCTGAACTACGGCCTCGACCGCAACTACCCGGTGTACCTCTCGACGAAGAACACGATCCTGAAGGCCTACGACGGCCGCTTCAAGGACATCTTCCAGGAGGTCTTCGACACCGAGTTCAAGGAGAAGTTCGACGCCGCCGGCATCACCTACGAGCACCGCCTCATCGACGACATGGTCGCGGCCTCGCTCAAGTGGGAGGGCGGCTACGTCTGGGCCTGCAAGAACTACGACGGCGACGTCCAGTCCGACACGGTCGCCCAGGGCTTCGGCTCGCTCGGCCTCATGACGTCGGTGCTCACCACGCCCGACGGCGGCATCGTCGAGGCCGAGGCGGCGCACGGCACGGTCACGCGCCACTACCGCCAGCACCAGCAGGGCAAGCCCACCTCGACCAACCCGATCGCCTCGATCTTCGCCTGGACGCGAGGCCTCGCGCACCGCGGCAAGCTCGACGGCAACCAGGAGCTGATCGACTTCTCGCACACGCTCGAGGACGTCGTCATCAAGACGGTCGAGTCCGGTGCCATGACGAAGGACCTCGCGCTCCTCGTCGGCCCCGACCAGGAGTTCCAGACCACCGAGCAGTTCCTCAACACGATCGACGCGAACCTCAAGGCGCGCCTCGGCGCCTGAGCCGCCCCGCTCGAACGGTCCGAAGGGCCGGATGCCCCGTGCATCCGGCCCTTCGCCGTGTCCGGGCGCCCCGCAATCGCGCCTGCCGTGCATCCGAGTGCGCCTCCTGCGGTGGAGGACGCGGTCATCCGGCGCTCGACCGCGGAAGCGGACCTTCGTCGCGATCGGATCGGGCGGGTGAGCGAGGATGGGGGGCATGGCCCGCGGCATCCGTCTCGTCCGTCGCTACCCCGTCGTCGCGCTCACGCTCGCGATCGGGCTCGTCGGCATCGTCCTCGCGCTCGCCGGGCAGGTGTGGCTCGTCGCGTGGATCTTCAGCATCTACGCGCTGGGCGTCGCGGCGTGGCAGGCCGTGGGCATGGTGCGCGACATCATGCGCGGGCATTGGGGGCTCGACATCCTCGCCGTCACGGCGATCGTGGCCACCGTCGTGGTGGGGGAGTACGTCGCCGCGCTCATCGTGGTGCTCATGCTGACCGGCGGCGAGGCGCTCGAGGACTACGCCGGACGTCGCGCGAAGCGCGAACTCGACGCGCTCCTCACCCGGGCGCCGCAGCGCGCGCATCGCGTGGTCGACGACCACTTCGTCGACGTGCCCGTCGACGAGGTCGAGCCCGGCGACGTGCTGCTCGTGCGACCGAGCGAGATCGTGCCCGTCGACGGCGAGCTCCGATCCGACGAGGCGGCGGTCGACGAGTCGTCGATCACCGGCGAGAGCGTTCCCGTCGAGAAGCACCGCGGCGACGGACTCCTCTCGGGCTCGGTGAACGGCCACGCCGCCATCGAGATCACCGCCAGCGCGCGCGCGGCCGACAGCCAGTACCAGCAGATCGTCGCGCTCGTCGCCGAGGCCGCCGCGAGCAAGGCGCCGGTCGTGCGGCTCGCCGATCGCTACGCGGTTCCGTTCACGGCGTTCTCACTGCTGCTCGCGGGGTTCGCATGGTGGATCTCGGGCGATCCGGTGCGCTTCGCCGAGGTGCTCGTGCTCGCGACACCCTGTCCGCTCCTCATCGCCGCGCCCGTCGCGTTCATCGGCGGCATGAGCCGCGCGGCGCGGAACGGCGTGATCGTGAAGGGCGGCGGCGTGCTCGAGCTGCTCGCCCGCGCCCGCACCGCGGTGTTCGACAAGACGGGCACGCTCACGCACGGCTCGCCCGAACTCGTGGCGGTGCGGCCCGAGGCCGCTTTCGGCGAGGACGAACTGCTCGGGCTCGTGGCATCCGCCGAGCAGTACTCCTCGCACGTGCTCGCGGAGTCGATGATCGACGCGGCGACCGCACGGGGCATCCGCCTGCGGGAGGCCGCAGCCGCACGTGAGGCGGCCACGAACGGCGTCGTCGCGCGCATCGACGGACGAGAGGTCGTGGTCGGCAAGTTCGCCTTCGTCGCCGAGCACGCACCGGAGGCCCGTCGCACCGCGATCGCGCCCGGCGAGCTCGCGGTGTACGTCGCGGTGGACGGCGCCTACGCGGGCGCGCTGCTCGCTCGCGACCGGTTGCGCGGCGACGCC
>NZ_SDPL01000326.1 GCF_004135055.1 Agromyces binzhouensis
CGACCGGCGGCTCGGCGAACGGGATGCCGAGGAACGCCGCAGAGGCTCCCCGCGTGCCGGGGTCGCCCCGCCACCGCCCGCGCACCGCGCCCGCCCTCGTCCGGACCTCGACGGTGGGCGCGGGATCTGGCACGGTGTCTCCTTCGGTCAGGCGTCGGCCGGCGTCGGCGGCGGCTCGAGCAGTCGCAGGAGCACCGAGACGTGCTCCGCCATGTCGATGGTCGGGTCCATGAGCCACTGGACCTGCAGGCCGTCGGCGGACGCCAGGATGAGCATCGCCGCCTGCTCGGCGTCGATGTCGGTCCGGGCCGTGCCCTCCGCCTGCATGCGGCGGATGTCGCTCGCGACGAACACGCGGAACGTGCGCGTGCGTTCGGTGAAGAACGCGTGCGCGGGGTGCGTCGGGTCGGTCGCCTCGGCCGAGAGCCGGACGTACAGCTGGATCAGGCCCGGCACGTCGGCGTTCCGGCCGATGGTCTGACGGAGGCCCTCGAACGCGGTGACGTCGCCCGTCCGCTCCTCGAACCGCGCCAGGTCGATCTCGTCGCGCTTGCGGAGCACCGCGGCGAAGAGCTCCTCCTTGGTGCCGAAGTAGTGCAGGAGGCCGGCCTGGCTGAGCCCGACCGCATCCGCGAGCTCTCGGACCGAGGCACGGCCGTATCCCTCGCGCGCGATGACCTCGAGTGCGGCCGCGAGGATCTCCTCGCGCTTCGCGACGCCCTTCGCGTACGCCCCCCGCCGTGCCATGCCATCGATCCTAGGTTGCGTGGCCGGTCGAGCCGTCAAGGGGTTGGGTCCGGATGCCACGCGGCGTACGCTCCCGTGCAGGCGCGCCGATCGTGGCCGCCCGACCGACACGCGAGGGGGACGCATGCCGAAGACCGCAATCGACCGCGACGCGCGACGCGACGCGAAGCGCGCGGTGAAGGACGCCGAGCGGGCCGCGAAGCAGGCGCGCAAGCTCGCATCATCGCTGCCCGAGCCGGCGAAGTCGAGGGTGACGGCGGCCGCGTCGGCCGAGAAGCGGCGCATCGTCATCGTCAAGCGCGAGGCCGATCGCGTGCCCTACGCGGCGCGGCGTGCGGCGAAGCGCTCGTCGGCGCGACTCGAGCGGGTCGCCGTCCGGTACGGCAGCGCCGGCGGACGCGCCTCCTCGAGCGATGCGTCGCGGAAGGGACGTTCGGCGAAGTCGATCGAGCGGCAGCGGAAGCAGGTCGAGCAGCCGTCGAAGATGGCGATCGTCAGCGGCTTCCGCACGCTGTTCACCGCCATCACGACGCCCACCGACCAGGAGCGCGCGCGCAAGACCGCGAAGGAGCGACTGCGCAGGATGGAACGGGGGAGCTGACATGGCGAGCACACGGCCGGCGCGACATCTCCGCGTCACCGGATCGTAAGGAACCTCCTCGATCCGGCGGAGTGGGGGACGGGCAGGGTTGAGCCATGGACACGGTGGGGGTCATCGGGGGCACGGGGCTCGCCGCGCTGATCGACGGGGCGACGCACGCGCGCGCCACGCCGTTCGGCCCGGCGATCGTCACCGAGGGTGAGCTCGGCGGCCGGCGGGTCGCCTTCCTCGCTCGGCACGGCGACGGCCACACGATCCCGCCGCACCGCATCAACGCCCGCGCCAACGCGTGGGCGCTCGCCGATCTCGGGGTGCGCGCCGTCGTCTCGACGGCGGCGGTCGGGTCGCTCCGGGCCGAGCTCCCGCCCGAGTCGTGGGCGATCCCCGACCAGCTCCTCGACCGGACGTGGGGCCGCGCCGACACGTTCTACGACGGCTCGCTCGTGCGGCACCTGCCGTTCGCCGAGCCGTTCTGTCCCGAGCTGCGTCGCGTGGCGGTCGAGGCGGTGCCGGATGCCGCGCCGCGGGCGACCGTCGCGGTGATCCAGGGGCCGAGGTTCTCGACCCGGGCCGAGTCCTCCGTCCTGCGCGAGGCCGGTGTCGACCTCGTGAACATGACGCTCTGCCCCGAGGTGGCGCTCGCCGCAGAGCTCGGCATGGGCACGGTGACGCTGTGCCTGGTGACCGACACCGACACGGGTCATGTCGAGGACGATCCCGACGCCGTGACCGCCGAGCTCGTCTTCCGCCGTCTCGCCGAGGCCCGGCCGCGCGTGCTCGCGTCGGTCGAGCGGATCGTCGCCGCGATCCCGCCCGACTACCTCCCGCGCGAGCTCATGGACGCCGAGGCGATCGAGCACGTGCTCGGCCTCCCGGTGGTGCGATGACCGTCCTCGTCACCGGCGGCGCGGGGTTCATCGGCGCCGAGGTCGTGCGGCTCGCGATCGAGCGGGGGGATGCGGTGCGGGTGCTCGACTCGTTGCGTTCCGACGTCCACGCGACCCCGGCCCGGCTCCCGGACGGCGTCGAGCTCGTGCGTGGGGACGTCCGGGATCCGCTGGTCCTCGACCGGACGCTCGACGGGGTCGACGTGGTCTTCCACGAGGCGGCGAAGGTGGGCCTCGGCGTGGACCTGCAGGACGCGCCGGACTACGCCGCGACGAACGTGCACGGCACCGCCGAGCTCGTGGCCGCGATGGCCCGTGCGGGCATCGATCGACTCGTGCTCGCCTCGTCGATGGTGGTCTACGGGGAGGGCGCGTACCTCGATGCGGACGGTCGGCGGCGCCGACCCGCTGCGCGGACGACCGCCGACCTGGATGCCGGCCGGTTCGAGCCGCGCGACCCGGAGACGGGGCATCCGCTCGCCCCCGATCTCGTCGACGAGGACGACGTGCTCGATCCGCGCAACGTGTACGCGTTGACGAAGCTCGCCCAGGAGCACCTGGTCGCCGCGTGGGCGCGTGCGACCGGCGGTCGCGCCGCGCTCCTGCGGTACCACAACGTCTACGGGCCGCGGATGCCTCGCGACACCCCCTATGCCGGTGTCGCAGCGATCTTCCGCTCGTCGCTCGCACGCGGGGAGCCGCCCCGCGTCTTCGAGGACGGCGCGCAGCGCCGCGACTTCGTCCACGTGACGGATGTCGCCGCCGCCAACCTCGCGGCCGCCGACGCACTGCACGGCCTGGCGGCCGGAACCGCCCGCGCGTTCAACGTCGGCTCGGGCGTCGTCACGACGGTGGGCGAGCTCGCGTCCGGGCTCGCCCGGGCGATGGGCGGCCCCAACCCGATCGTCACCGGGGAGTACCGGCTGGGCGACGTGCGGCACATCACCGCGTCATCCGCCCGAGCCCGCGCCGAACTCGACTGGGCGCCGCGGGTCGACCTCTCGGACGGACTGGCCGAGTTCGCCGCGGCAGGGGCGTCACGATGACCGGCGGGCGCGGCGGCCCGAGCATCGACCTCGTGCTTCCCTGCCTCGACGAGGAGCGGGCGCTGCCGTGGGTGCTCGGCCGCCTCCCCGAAGGCGTGCGCGCCATCGTCGTCGACAACGGGTCGACCGACCGTTCGGCCGAGGTCGCGCGCGAGCACGGTGCGACCGTCGTGACCGAGCCCCGGCGGGGATTCGGCGCGGCCGCCAACGCGGGCCTCGAGGCGGCGACGGCGCCGTTCGTCGCCTTCTGCGACGCAGATGCGTCGCTCGACCCCGCCGACCTGCCGCAGCTCGTCCGGCTCGTCGAGGAGGGCGACGCCGACCTCGTGCTCGGTCGGCGGCGACCGACGAGCGGGTCGGCGTGGCCGAT
>NZ_SDPL01000327.1 GCF_004135055.1 Agromyces binzhouensis
GGCGGCCTCGCGGACCCACGCGCCGTCCTCGTGGGCCTCGCGGCGGCGGCGGAGCCGCTCGGCGTTCGCCGGGCCGCGGCCGGCGAGCACCTCGTGGAACTCGTCCCAGTCGATCTCGCTCATGTCGTACGCCTGGCGCTCCTCGTTCCACTTCAGGTTCGGGTCGGGCAGCGTCACGCCGAGCACCTCGGCCTGCGGCACGAGCATGCCGACGAAGCGCTGGCGCAGGTCGTCGTTGGAGAACCGCTTGATGTTCCACGCCATCGACTGCGCCGAGTTCGGCGACTCGTCGTCGGGCGGGCCGAACATCATGAGGCTCGGCCAGTACCAGCGGTCCACGGCGTCCTGCGCCATCCGCTTCTGCTCCTCGGTGCCCTGCATGAGCTCGAGCAGGATCTCGAAGCCCTGCCGCTGGTGGAAGGACTCCTCCTTGCAGATGCGCACCATGGCGCGGCCGTAGGGCCCGTACGACGCACGGCACAGCGGCACCTGGTTGCAGATCGCGGCGCCGTCGACGAGCCAGCCGATGGCGCCCATGTCGGCCCAGGTCGGGGTCGTGTAGTTGAAGATCGAGGAGTAGCGCGCGCGGCCCTCGATGAGCTGCTGCATCATCTCCTCGCGCCCGATGCCGAGGGTCTGCGCGGCGGAGTACAGGTAGAGGCCGTGGCCGGCTTCGTCCTGCACCTTGGCCATGAGGATGGCCTTGCGCTTGAGGCTCGGCGCGCGCGAGATCCAGTTGGACTCGGGCTGCATGCCGATGATCTCGGAGTGCGCGTGCTGGCTGATCTGCCGGATCAGCGTCTTGCGGTAGGCGTCGGGCATCCAGTCGCGCGGTTCGATGCGCGAGTCCTGCGCGATGAGGTCGTCGAAGCGCGCCTGCGCTTCCTGGTTCTCGACCACGGTCAGGTCGGCCGGTGCGGTCATCGTCGACTCCAATGCTCTCGGGACCGGTGGGTGCGGTGTCGGAACACTTTACCAACCGATCGTTCAGTTAGTATATGCTGAGGATCTGCGCCGGGGCAATCAGGGCCGCCGGCGACTCCCCCGCACTCGATGAGGAGCAGCGCATGACGGATGTCGCGACCGAACGCCAGGACGCCGGCCGGACCGCCGACGAGCAGGCGGATGCCGCGGCATCCGATCGCCTCAACCGCGAGATGATGCAGCGCGACCTCGCCTCGGCCATGCTCGGCATGGTCGTCGAACGCGACGACCCCGGCCACGCGGTCGTCTCGATGCGCGTGCGGGAGGACATGACCAACGGGTTCGCCATCACCCACGGCGGGCTCGTCTTCACGCTGGCCGACACGGCCTTCGCGATCGCCTGCAACGAGGACCACCGCGTCACCGTCGCAGCGGGCGCCGACATCACCTTCCTGAAGTCCACCGTCGCAGGGCAGACGCTCACCGCCACCGCGGTCCGACGCGCCCGCAGCGGCCGCACCGGCCTCTACGACGTGACGGTCGTCGACGAGCAGGGCGACGCCGTCGCCGAGTTCCGCGGCCGCTCGATCTCCACCAACCGAACCATCTGACCCCCGGGAGCCACCGTGTCGACGACGACCCTTCCGCAGTCCCCCATCGTGTCGGGCCTCTCGCCCGCCGCCCGCGACGAGCTCGACCCCGAGGAGCGCATGAGCCGCGCCGAGATCGAGGCGCTCCAGCTCGAGCGGCTGCAGTGGACCGTGCGCCACGCCTACGAGAACGTGCCGCTCTACCGCCGCAAGTTCGACGAGCACGGCGTGCACCCCGACGACATCCAGACACTTGCGGATGTCGCGAAGCTCCCCTTCACGACCAAGGCCGACCTGCGCGAGACCTACCCGTTCGGCATGTTCGCGGTGCCGATGGAGCAGGTCGCGCGCATCCACGCCTCCTCGGGCACGACCGGTCGGCCCACGGTCGTCGGCTACACGCACGGCGACCTCGACCGCTGGGCGACGCTCGTCGCCCGCTGCCTCCGCGCGAGCGGCGTCCGCCCCGGGATGAAGGTGCACAACGCGTACGGCTACGGGCTGTTCACGGGTGGACTCGGCGCGCACGCGGGCATCGAGAAGCTCGGCGCGACCGTCATCCCCATGTCGGGCGGCCAGACCGCGCGCCAGGTCCAGCTCATCCGCGACTTCGAGCCCGACGCCATCATGTGCACGCCGAGCTACCTCCTGACGATCGCCGACGCCATGGAGGAGGCGGGGATCGACCCGCGCTCGACCTCGCTCAAGGTCGCGATCCTCGGCGCCGAGCCGTGGACCAACGAGATGCGCCGCCGCATCGAGGAGCGCATGGGCATCGACGCGGTCGACATCTTCGGCCTCAGCGAGGTCATGGGCCCCGGCGTCGCGAACGAGTGCGTCGAGACCAAGGACGGCCCGCACCTCTGGGAGGACCACTTCCTGCCCGAGGTCATCGACGGCGAGACCGGCGAGCAGCTCGCCGACGGCGAGATGGGCGAGCTCGTCTTCACGTCGCTGACGAAGGAGGCCTTCCCGGTCATCCGCTACCGCACGCGCGACCTGACCCGCCTGCTGCCGGGCACGGCGCGCCCGGGCATGCGGCGCATGGAGAAGATCACCGGCCGCAACGACGACATGATCATCCTGCGCGGCGTGAACCTCTTCCCGACGCAGATCGAGGAGCTCGTGCTCGGCATCGAGCACCTGACGCCGCACTTCATCCTCGAGCTCACGCGCACCGGGCACATGGACGACCTCACGGTCCGCATCGAGCGCCACCCCGACCTCGAGGTCGAGGCCTGCCGGGCGGCGACCGTCGTGCTCGCGGGGCGCATCAAGGAGTTCATCGGCTCCTCGGTGTCCGTGCGCCTCGAGGAGCCCGGCACGCTCCCGCGCAGCGAGGGCAAGTACAAGCGCGTGTACGACCTGCGCGAGCCGCGCTGATGCGCCTGGGCGCCAGCGGCGCTACGCCGCGCACGGTCGCCGATCGGACGGAATCGGGCGCGCCGGCTCGGTCAGCGACGCCGAATCGCGTCCTTTCCGGGCGCATCCGAGCCGGGGTGACAGACTGAAGCGGATGTCACCGAACACGACGCTCCGACGAGGCCGCCCCGGGTACGACCAGCAGGGCATCCTCGAGGTCGCCGTCGCGGCCTTCAACGAGTACGGCTACGACGCGACCTCGATGGGCGTGCTCGCCGACCGGCTCGGCCTCTCGAAGTCGGCGATCTACCACCACTTCAGCTCGAAGGACGAGATCCTCGAGCGCGCGCTCGACCAGGCGCTGTCCTCGCTCGAGGGCGTGCTCGACGCGACCGAGGCCGCCGGGGGCAGCGCCGCCGACCGGCTCGACGGCGTGCTCCGCGGTGCGGTTCGCGTGCTCGTCGACCGACTGCCCTACGTGACCCTGCTGCTGCGCGTCCGCGGCAACACCGATGTCGAGCGGAGCGCCCTCGCCCGTCGGCGCGCGTTCGACAAGCGCGTGACCGCGCTCGTGGCCGAGGCTCAGGCCGAGGGCTCGCTGCGCTCCGACATCGACGTGCGCATCGTCGAGCGACTGCTGTTCGGCATGATCAACTCGATCGTCGAGTGGTACCGGCCCGGCGGCCGTGAGGATGCCGCGCGGCTGGCCGACGACGTCGTCGCGGTCGCGCTCGACGGGCTCCGCGTGCCGGCGGGCGCGCCA
>NZ_SDPL01000328.1 GCF_004135055.1 Agromyces binzhouensis
CCGGCGGCCCCGACCCCGGCCGACTCGCCTGCGACTCCCGCTCCGCCGCTGGCGACCGAGCTCCACGTCGATGCCGACGCCGATGAGGACGCGGACGAGGCCCAGCAGCGCGCGGGCGCGGCGGCACGTGCGCTGTGGGGCGGCAAGTCCGGCCAGGCGGCCCGGCAGAAGAAGGGTCGCGCCGCGATGCCGAGTTGGGACGAGATCGTCTTCGGCGCCCGCAGCGACGACGACCTGGCGTAGACGACGGGATCCGTCAGCGGCTGCCGGGCGGCGTCGGGTCGAGGCGTTCCGTCACGCACCTCCCGGTGCTAGCATTCGAACACAGTTTCGAATCTCGGAGGTCGGGATGCAGCGGACGATGGAACCGGCGGAAGTGTGGACCAGCGCCACGGGCGTCCCCGAGCGGCTCGTCTGGCGCGCGCAGCGCTTCCGCGTCGACGACACGCCCACCCCGCTCGTCGGTCCGGCGGAATGGTGGCTCGCCTTCGCGGGCAACGACCCCGGCGCAGGGCGCGCTCCGCTCGCGATCACCGGATGGCGCTTCCAGGCGACCAGTCCCGAGGGCGATACCCACGTGTTCGACGTCGGGCACGACGGAACGCACTGGCACGTGCTGCGCGTGTTCGACTGACTGCCGTCGGGCGTCCGAGTGCGGGATCAGGCCGACTTCTCGGCCCGGCGCGGCTTGGACGGCACGATGGTCGGAGCGGCGTTGTCGATCACCGTCTCCTTCGTGACGACCACCCGTGCGACCCCGGTGGAGGACGGCACCTCGAACATGATCGGCCCGAGCACCTCCTCCATGATCGCGCGGAGGCCGCGGGCGCCGGTCTGACGCAGCACCGCGAGATCGGCGATCGCCTCGAGCGCGGCCGGGTCGAAGTCGAGCTCCACGCCGTCGAGTTCGAACATCCGCTGGTACTGCTTGACGAGCGCGTTCCGCGGCTCGGTCAGGATCTCCATGAGCGCCGTGCGGTCGAGCGGGGTGACCGTCGCGACCACGGGCAGGCGGCCGATGAACTCCGGGATCAGTCCGAACTTGTGCAGGTCCTCGGGAAGGACCTCGCTGAAGAGCTCCGCCTCGTCCTGCTTGGAGTGCAGCGGGGCCCCGAAGCCGATGCCGCGCTTGCCCGCACGCGAGGAGATGATCTCCTCGAGTCCGGCGAAGGCTCCCGCCACGATGAAGAGGACGTTCGTCGTGTCGATCTGGATGAACTCCTGGTGCGGGTGCTTGCGACCGCCCTGAGGGGGCACGGATGCCACGGTGCCCTCGAGGATCTTCAGGAGCGCCTGCTGCACGCCCTCACCCGACACGTCGCGCGTGATCGACGGGTTCTCGGCCTTGCGCGCGATCTTGTCGACCTCGTCGATGTAGATGATGCCGGTCTCGGCGCGCTTGACGTCGTAGTCGGCGGCCTGGATGAGCTTCAGGAGGATGTTCTCGACGTCCTCGCCGACGTATCCGGCCTCGGTGAGCGCCGTGGCATCCGCCACCGCGAAGGGCACGTTCAACTGCTTCGCGAGCGTCTGGGCGAGGTAGGTCTTGCCGCACCCGGTCGGGCCGATGAGGAGGATGTTCGACTTGGCGATCTCGACGTCGTCGTGCGCGCGGTCGGCGGGAGTGATCGCCGCCTTCGCACGGACGCGCTTGTAGTGGTTGTAGACCGCCACGGCGAGGGCGCGCTTGGCGGCATCCTGGCCGATGACGTACTCCTCGAGGAAGCCGAAGATCTCCTTCGGCTTCGGCAGCTCGAACTCGCCCGACTCGGGCTCCCCCGCCTCGGCGAGCCGCTCCTCGATGATCTCGTTGCAGAGTTCGACGCACTCGTCGCAGATGTACACGCCGGGACCGGCGATGAGCTGCTGCACCTGCTTCTGGCTCTTGCCGCAGAAGGAGCACTTCAAGAGGTCAGCGCTCTCCCCGATGCGTGCCATCGCTTCCTCCCTCGAACCGAGTGTGTTCCGAGCCTAGCCCGAGGCGGGCCGCTCGGGGCCGATCCGCTCCGGTTTGGCGGAAACGGCACGACGAGGGGCGGATGCGTCATGCGCACCCGCCCCTCGTGAGCCCGTTCGGACTAGCGACTCAGCGCCGGCAGCGTCTTGCGCGACGTGAGCACCTGGTCGATGAGGCCGTACTCGCGCGCCTCCTCGGCCGAGAGGATCTTGTCGCGATCGATGTCGACGTTCACCTGCTCCTGCGACCGGTTGGAGTGCCGGGACAGGGTCTCCTCGAGCCAGCTGCGCATGCGCATGATCTCCGCGGCCTGGATCTCGATGTCGGAGGCCTGGCCGTGGCCGGCCTCGCCCATCGCGGGCTGGTGGATCAGCACGCGCGCGTTCGGCAGCGCGAGCCGACGGCCGGGCGTGCCCGCGGCGGCGATCACCGCCGCGGCCGACGCGGCCTGGCCGAGCACGACCGTCTGGATCTGCGGCCGGATGTACTGCATGGTGTCGTAGATCGCCGTCATCGCGGTGAACGAGCCACCCGGCGAGTTGATGTACATCATGATGTCGCGGTCGGGGTCCATCGACTCGAGCACCAGCAGCTGCGCCATGATGTCGTCGGCCGACGCGTCGTCGACCTGCACGCCGAGGAAGATGATGCGGTCCTCGAAGAGCTTCGCGTACGGGTCCTGGCGCTTGTAGCCGTAGGCCGTGCGCTCCTCGAAGCTCGGCAGGATGTAGCGCGAGCCCGGGGCCTGCCGGCCACCCGGGAAGGCGGTGCCGCCGAAGGCGGGGATGTTCATGCTCACTGTCTCTCTCTTCCTACGCAGCCTGATCGGTCCCGCCGCCGCCCGAGACGTCGAGCGCCGACTCGCGGATGTGGTCGACGAAGCCGTACTCGAGGGCCTCCTGCGCGTTGAACCAGCGGTCGCGGTCGCCGTCGGCGTTGATCTGATCGACGGTCTTGCCGGTCTGCGCCGCGGTGATCTCGGCGAGTCGCTTCTTCATGTCGAGGATCAGCTGCGCCTGGGTCTGGATGTCGCTCGCGGTGCCGCCGAAGCCGCCGTGCGGCTGGTGGAGCAGCACGCGGGCGTTCGGGGTGATGTAGCGCTTGCCCTTCGTCCCGGCCGTGAGGAGCAACTGGCCCATCGAGGCCGCCATGCCGATGCCGACCGTGACGATGTCGTTCGGGACGAACTGCATGGTGTCGTAGATCGCCATACCCGCCGTGATCGAGCCGCCGGGTGAGTTGATGTAGAGGTAGATGTCCTTCTTCGGGTCCTCGGCGGCGAGGAGCAGCAGCTTCGCGGCGATCTCGTTCGCGTTGTCGTCGCGCACCTCGGAGCCGAGCCAGATGATGCGGTCCTTCAGCAGTCGATCGAACACACTGGGCTGCAGTGTCGGTTCGGCCATGGATTTCGCTCCGTTCCGTTGCGTGTTGGTCTCGAATCTATCCGGTGCAACACGCGGGAACCGGACTGTTCGCCGTCGGCGGATGCCGCGCAGCGGCGAGCTGCGTCAGGTGCCGGTCCGCGGCACCTCATCGGGCGGCACGACGAGCTCGCGCGCGTAGGCGTCGACCGCGCGGCGGTACTGCGTGAGGTGCGGCGCGAGCGCGACGAGGGCGACGGATGCCGCGGCATCCGCTGCGCCCGTCGAGACGAGTGCGAGCGCG
>NZ_SDPL01000329.1 GCF_004135055.1 Agromyces binzhouensis
GTTGCTCGCGACATCCGGATCGCCCAGGGCGACGACCTCGACGCCGCGCGCGGCGAACGCGCCGAGCAGCGCCGCGGTGGCCTCGGTCGCCTCCTGCGCGTCGTCGACCACGAGGAGCTTCAGCCCGGCGAGCACCCCGAGCGCGCGCTCGTCGTCGGGATCGTGCACGCTGCGCCGCACGATCGAGGCCGCGTACGCGCCGAGTTCGGCCGAGTCGAACTGGGTCGGTCGCAGCTGCTCCTTCACCTCGGCGTACTCGGCGAGGAACGAGGCGGCCGCGGTCCATTCGGGGCGGGAGGCGGCGGCGCCGAGTCGTGCGAGCCCGTCGGGGTCGATCCCCTGCTCGACCGCGCGCATCATGAGGTCGCGGAGCTCGGAACGGAATCCGCGCAGCTCCCGGACGTCGGGCGCGAGCGCCTCGGGCCACTCGGGCCCGCCGCCGTCGATCGCCTGCGCCTCGAGCAGCTCGCCGATCACCTGGTCGTGCTCGGCACCGGTGAGGAGCGTCACCGATCGTCCGGTGCGCGCGCGCACGAGGTCGTAGGCGACCGCGCTCGCGGTCCGTGCGAGCGCGCCGCGCGTGGTCCGGTCGAGCCGGAGCGCGATCGCGTCTCGCATCGCCGCCGCCGTGCGCCTGGTCGCCGCGAGGACGAGGACCTCGGCCGGGTCGAGTCCGTGTTCGACCCGGTGCGCGACGAGCTCGATCGCGAGACGGGTCTTGCCCGACCCGGGAGCCCCGAAGACCGCCGCGTGGCCGCCCGCCGCGAGGGCCGGCACGAGGTCGACGACGGCGGGTGCGGTGGTCGCTTCGTGCTGCATGCGGCCCACGGTATCCGTGTCCGCCGACAGTGAACGGGTCCGGCCGCGACGTCCGCGTGTCGTAGGGTTCTGTCAACGACAGAAAGGCGCAAAGTGGACCTTCGCATCGGCATCCAGAACTCCCCCCGCGAGCTCGGCTTCGAGACCTCGCTGACGGCGGCGGAGGTGGAGCAGGCCGTCTCGGCGGCGCTCAGCGGGCAGTCGCCCGTGCTGCGCCTGACCGACGCGAAGGGCGCGGTCTACGTGGTCCCCGCGGCAGCCCTCGCCTACGTCGAGATCGGCACGGAGGAGTCGCGCAAGATCGGCTTCGTCGGCTGATGGAGCTCCTCTTCATCACGCTCGGCGGCGCCATCCTCGGCATCGCCGCGCGGTACGCGGTCCCCCGTCGCGAGTTCCACGGCGTCGTGCTCGTCCCGGCCGTCGGCGCCGCCGTCGCCGCGGTCGTGTGGGTCGCGCTGACCTGGCTCGGCATGCCGTGGGACGGCGGATGGATCTGGGTGATCTCGCTGGTGGTCTCCGGTGCGGCGGCGGCCGGCGCCGCCTACCTCATCGGCCGTCGACGCCAGGAGGACGACGAGCGGACGTTCGCGCGTCTCGCCCGATTCGGCCTCGCCCGCGGCTGAGCCGTCGGGTCGGCGCGCGGCTCAGGCGGTCAGCCCGAGCGCGTCCATCCGCCGCGTGTGGGCCGCGATGAGCTCGGTGAAGACGGGCTCGACGTCGGACCCGTGTTCGCCCGACCCGGCCGCGCGCACCGCGGAGCGCGCGATGAGCAGCGTGTCCCCGACGAGGCTCCGCCCCCAGAGGGCGAGCCGGTCGTCGAGCGTCGGGTCCGCGGCGATCGCCTCCTCGAGCTCGTGCTCGATGACCTCGGCCGATCGCGATTCGCCGAGGACGGCGCGCACGCGGGTCCGGAGATCCTGCGGGAGTCCCTCAGCGAGCCGGATGAAGTAGTCGTCGAGCATCCCCGACGTGATGTGGATGCCGAGGAGCAGCTCGTACCAGTCGGCTCCCGAGGTGACCTGCCGGAACCGGTCGGCGGCGGGCGCGAAGGGCGCCATGACCTCGGCGGGCTCCGCGCCGAGCCGGCGAAGCTCCGCGATGAGCTCGTGGTGCTTGCGCAGCGCCACGCCCGCCGCCGCGCTCAGCCCTTCCTTCGACGTCAGGTCGGGCGCGGTCGCCACGGCCTTCGCCAGGCTCTCGAAGAACTCGAGCTGGAGGTACGCCGCCTGGCCGAGGAAGGGCACGGGCTCGGGCGTGAACTCGGTGAAGTCGATTCGCGTGAGGTCGGTCGGCGCGACCCTCGGCCGCATCCTCGGGGTCTCCGGACGGGGACGGCGCGACATCGACCAATTGACCACGAGCACAGCATATCCGGGGCCTCCCAGCGCGCTCCGATAGGCTGGTGGCCGCCGCGGGCGATGGATCCGCGGCCGTGCGCCTGTCGATCGGAGCAGGGCGCACCCATTCCGCATCACGGACAGGCAGACATCTTGACCACGTTCACCGAACTCGGCATCGAGCCCGACATCGTCGAGGCCCTCGCCGGGAAGGGCATCATCGATGCCTTCCCCATCCAGGAGCAGACCATCCCCCTCGCCCTCACCGGGCAGGACATCATCGGCCAGGCGAAGACCGGCACGGGCAAGACCTTCGGCTTCGGGCTGCCCATCATCCAGCGGCTCGGCGACGCCCCCGAGCCCGGCGTCAAGGTGCTCGTGGTGGTGCCCACCCGCGAGCTCTGCGTCCAGGTGACCGAGGACCTCGAGCTGGCCACCTCGAACCGCCCGACCACGATCGTCTCGATCTACGGAGGCAAGGCGTACGAGGGCCAGATCGAGCAGCTCAAGGCGGGCGCCCAGATCGTCGTGGGCACCCCCGGGCGCCTGCTCGACCTCGCATCGCAGCGACTGCTGTCGCTGAAGGACGTCACCGAGATGGTGCTCGACGAGGCCGACAAGATGCTCGACCTGGGCTTCCTCGCCGACATCGAGAAGCTGTTCGCGCAGACGCCGCCGACCCGGCACACGATGCTCTTCTCGGCGACCATGCCGGGCCCGATTGTGGCCCTCGCCCGCCGCTTCATGGTCCGCCCGATCCACATCCGCGCGACCGACCCCGACGAGGGCCTCACGCAGGCGAACATCAAGCACCTCGTCTACCGCGCGCACTCGCTCGACAAGGACGAGGTCATCTCGCGCATCCTCCAGGCCGAGGGCCGCGGCAAGACCGTGATCTTCACGCGCACCAAGCGCGCCGCCGCCAAGCTCGTCGAGGAGCTGAACGACCGCGGCTTCAACGCGGCCGCCGTTCACGGCGACCTCAACCAGGACCAGCGCGAGCGCGCGATGGCCGCGTTCAAGGCCGGCAAGAAGGACGTGCTGATCGCCACGGACGTCGCGGCCCGCGGCATCGACGTCCTCGACGTCACGCACGTGATCAACCACACGATCCCCGACGACGAGAAGGCGTACCTGCACCGCGTCGGCCGCACGGGCCGTGCGGGCAAGACCGGCATCGCGGTGACGTTCGTCGACTGGGACGACCTGCACAAGTGGGCCCTCATCAACCGCGCGCTCGAGTTCGGCCAGCCCGAGCCCACCGAGACGTACTCGTCGAGCCCGCACCTCTACACCGACCTCGACATCCCCGAGGGCACCAAGGGACGCCTGAAGCCGGCCGCTCCGACAGCGGCGCCGTCGCGGTCGAGCACCGCGGGTCGACGCGAGGGCGACGGGCGGGCGGATGCCTCCTCCGAGCGCGGCTCGCGCTCCCGTCGCCGCACGCGTTCGGGCAAGCCGGTC
>NZ_SDPL01000033.1 GCF_004135055.1 Agromyces binzhouensis
GCCCGCTCGTCCGGGTGCCGGGATGCGCTCGGCGGCGCGGGTCGGCGTCGGGGCCGGGGCCGCGGCGCGGCGGTCGAGCTCGAGCAGGCGCCACTCGCTGTCCGTGAGCAGGAGCGTGCGTCCCGTCTCGGGGTCGAGGCGCTCGAAGCGCGGGTCGTCGGCCCCGGCACGGGAGTAGACCCGCTCCCGGAGCTGCGCGCGTTCCTCGTCGATCGACATGCCGCCCCGTCCGTGTTCCAGCCTAATCCCGGCGCGAAGGCGACCGGGCGAGTGCCGCGGCACCCGCGGCACGGCGTCCCGCCGGTCGCCCCGGGCGGCGGGCGTGCGGCATTCGCTCTGCTAGAATCTTGAGGTTGCCGTGAATCGGCCGCGCATCAAGAGAGCCCAGGCATCAGGCCCCGGGCAGCGCGCAACGAGAAGAAGGGATCCCATCTATGGCACTGGATGCAGACATCAAGAAGGCGATCATCGACGAGTACGCGACCCACCCCGGTGACACCGGATCCCCCGAGGTCCAGGTCGCGATCCTCACCAAGCGGATCAAGGACCTCACCGAGCACCTCAAGGAGCACAAGCACGACCACCACTCGCGTCGTGGCCTGCTGCTCCTCGTCGGTCAGCGTCGTCGTCTGCTCGGCTACCTCGCCGACGTCGACATCAACCGCTACCGCTCGCTCATCGAGCGTCTCGGGCTGCGCCGCTAAGCGCGTTCACCCGCGCGGCTCTCGACGACACCGCGAACTTCTTGCGAAGGCCCCCGCCCCGCTCACCACGAGCCGGCCGGGGGCCTTCGTCATGCCCGACGAAGGGCCGGACGGCCTGACGGTCCGGGCCTGCGCCCGCTATCCTCCGACCGACCGCGCGGGCCCGTCGCGGCCATGGCCACGAGGAGGACGACGATGACCGACGCGATGCCCGTACCCTTCACCGTCGACGACTTCGCCGCGCGCATGCGGCGGGCCGCTCGTGCGGCCGACGACGCGGGCCTCGCCGGTCTCGTCGTCACGCCGGGGCCCGACCTCGCCTACCTCACGGGGTACGTGCCCGCGGCGATCACCGAGCGCCTCACGATGCTCGTGGTCCCGGCCGACGGCGACCCGTCGCTCGTCGTGCCGCGGCTCGAGCGGCCCGATGCCGAACGCGCCGCCGGCGCGCCGATCGTCCGGCTCATCGACTGGATGGACGGCGACGACCCCTACGGGGTGGCTGCGCCCCAGCTCGGGTCGGGGCGGTACGCGATGTCGGACTCCGCGTGGGCGATGCACCTGCTCGGTCTCCAGGGCCGGCTCGAGACGACCTCGTACGTGTCGATGACGACGGCCCTGCCCATGCTCCGCGCCGTGAAGGACGACGACGAGCTCGAACGGCTCGCCGCGGCGGGCGCGGCCGCCGACGCCGCGTACGGCGACATCCTCCGCGTGCGATTCGCCGGCCGCACGGAGGCCGAGGTCGCCGCCGACCTCGCTGCGTTCCTGATCGCGCACGGCCACTCCCAGGTCGACTTCACCCTGGTCGGCTCCGGGCCGAACGGCGCGAACCCGCACCACGAGCACGGCGACCGCGTCATCGAGGACGGCGACATGGTGGTGCTCGACTTCGGCGGGCTGAAGCTCGGGTACGGCTCCGACACGACCCGCACGGTGCACGTCGGCGAGCCCACCGACGAGGAGCGCACGGTGCACGAGCTCGTCGTCCGCGCGCAGCAGGCGGGGTTCGACGCGGTGCGACCGGGCGTCGCGTGCCAGGAGATCGACCGCGTCGCTCGCGGGGTCATCGCCGACGCCGGGTACGGCGAGTATTTCATCCACCGGGTCGGGCACGGCATCGGCCTCACGACGCACGAGCCTCCGTACATGGTCGAGGGCGAGGAGACGCCGCTCGAGCCAGGCATGTGCTTCTCGATCGAACCCGGGATCTACCTTCCCGATAGGTTCGGCGTGCGCATCGAGGACATCGTCACGGTCACGGCCGACGGCGGTCGCCGCCTGAACACGACGCCCCGCGAGATGGCGATCGTGCACTGACCCGGGCGGCACGCCGAGTCATCGGCTGATCAGTCGGCGCTGCGCGCCCGGTAGGCCCGGGTGGCCATGCGGTTGCCGCAGCGCGTGCTGCAGTACCGCTTCGAGGCGTTCTTCGAGAGGTCGACGAAGACGCCGGTGCAGTCGTCGGCCTGGCACCGCGCGAGCCGGTCGATCCCGTCGGCGCGGATGACGTCGACGAGCGCCATGGCCGCCTCGACGAGCATCCGCTCGGCCAGCGGACGGTCCTGCGAGACGGCGTGGATGTGCCAGTCGAGCTCGTCGTGCCGCACGAGGCGGGGGATCGCGTGCGCCTCCTCGAGGATGGCGTTGACGGCGCCCGCCATGGGATCGCGCTCGAGCGTCCAGATCTCGCGGAGGCGGCCGCGCACGGCGCGGACCTCGTCGAGTTCGCGCCCGTCGCCGTCGCGGCGACCCGAGAAGCCCCAGACGTCGAGCAGGCCGGCCAACTGGCCCGTCGTGGCGAGTTCGTCGTCGCCGGACTCCGACGCTCCGGGCACCGTGTCGGCGACCGCGGCCATGAACCCGAGGGCCGCGACAGTGTCATCGGTGAAAATCATTTGACTCCTGACATCCGCATCGCTAGCGTAACGAGCATAACGTCGTTCGGTCCTTACGGTTCCGCGGCGTGCGGACTGTGGAGGAGGCGACCGTGCGTGCATCACGGGGGATCGTCGGCATCGCGCTCGGGCTCGCCGCCGGGCTGGCGTTCGGCGTGGGCGGCGTGTTCGTCAAGCCCCTGCTCGAGGCGGGCTGGTCTCCCGGCGCCGCGGTGCTCGCGCGGATCTCGATCGCGGCCGTGCTGCTCGTCGTCCCGGGCCTCATCGCGCTGCGGTTCGACCTGCGGCCGCTGTGGCGCGCCCGCTGGACCGTGCTGCTCTTCGGCGTCGTGGCCGTCGCGGGCGTGCAGTTCGCGTTCTACGCCTCCCTCGAGCGCATCCCGGTGTCGATGACGCTCCTCATCGAGTACCTCGCGCCGATCGCGCTCGTCCTGTTCGCCTGGGTGAGCACGAGGCGGATGCCGCAGCTCATCGTGCTCGGCGGCTCCGCGCTCGCGCTGGCCGGCCTCTGGCTCGTGATCGGCCCCGGCGGCGGCGACCTCGACCCGCTCGGCCTGGCATTCGCCGCCATCGCCATGATCGGCGTCTGCGTCTACTACGCGATCGGGGAGAAGGCGTCGGAGCGAGTGCCGCCCGTCGCGCTCATCGCGGCCGGGTTCGTCGTCGGCGCGATCTCCCTCGGCCTCGCGGGCCTCGCGGGCCTCATGCCCATGGAGGCGGCGCTCGTCGACGTCGCGTTCCTCGGCGGCACCGCCCCGTGGTGGATCCCGCTCCTCACCGTCGGCGCGTTCTCGACGGCGTTCGCGTACGCGGCGGGCATCGCCGCCATCCGCCTGCTCGGGTCGCGCCTCTCCTCGTTCCTCGGCCTCTCCGAGGTGATCTTCGCGGGCATCGTCGGCTGGGTCCTCCTCGGCGAGGCGCTCGGACCGCTGCAGATCCTCGGCGGTGCCCTGATCCTCGGCGGGATCGTGCTCGTCAAGCTCGAGCGGAGGCCGCGGGACGCGGCATCCGACGAGGCGGTCCCGGAGCCGATGCCCGTCTCCACCGGCGCGTAGGCTCTGGGCATGCGATTCGGCCTCGTCATCCTCCCGCAGTACGAGTGGCCCGAGGCCGGTCGGCTCTGGCGTCAGGCCGAGGAGCTCGGGTTCGACCACGCCTGGACCTACGACCACCTCTCCTGGCGCGGCCTCGCGGGGGAGCGGTGGCACGCGACCGTTCCGACGCTCACGGCGGCGGCGACGGTCACCGAGCGGATCCGCCTCGGGACGTTCGTCGCGAGCCCCAACTACCGTCATCCGGTGCCGTTCGCGAAGGACGTCGCCACGCTCGACCAGGTCTCGGGCGGCCGCCTGATCCTGGGCCTCGGCTCGGGCGGAACCGGCTTCGACGCGCACGTGCTCGGGCAGTCCGAACTCTCCGTGCGCGAACGGTACGAGCGATTCCGCGAGTTCACCGAGGCGCTCGACCGGCTGCTGCGCTTCGAGCGCGGCGCGGGCGAGGGCATCTCCTACTGGGGCGACCACTTCTCGGCCGTCGCGGCGCGCATGGTCGGCGAACCGGCGCAGGAGCCGCGCATGCCGTTCCTCATGGCCGCGAACGGTCCCCGCGCGATGCGGCTCGCCGCGCGCTACGGATCGGGCTGGGTCACCACCGGCGGCGACGTCGACACGGATGCCGCATGGTGGGCGCGCATCGCCGAGCTCGCGTCACGGCTCGACGACGCCCTGGCGGCGGAGGAACGCGCGCCCGACGAGTTCGACCGGGTGCTCTCGCTCGACGGCGACGCCCGGTACTCGATGGCGAGTGCGGACGCGTTCGAGGACGCCGTCGGGCGGGCCCGCGAACTCGGCTTCACGGACGTCGTCTCGCACCGGCCGCGCGAGCACGGGCTGTACGCGGGCAGCGAGGCCGTCCTCGAGGAGGTCGGCTCGCGCCTGGCCTCGCTCCGCTGATCCGATCGGAGGTCACGCGGGTCGCGTGGGCGGCCGGCCGCCTCGTCGCCCGCAGGGCCGGTAGCCTGACGTGGTGTCCGCGCCCCGCTTCGTCTCCCCGTTCCGGTGGGAGCCGCTCCCGTACCTCGTCCTGGTGGCGCTCCTCCTCCTCACCGGGCTGATCCGCCCGGAGAGCGGCGGATGGCTCGTCGCGCTGCTCATCGCGATCACGCTGACCGCGGCGTGGGGCGTCGTCGGCTTCGTCAGGGAGCGGCGCATGCGCAATCCCGATCCCATGGGCGATCTCACGACGCTCGACGGGATCGAGATCGTCGACGCGTCGCCCGTCGCGGCAGCGGTGCGCGCCGTCGTCCCCGTCGTCGACGTGCATCGGCACCAGCCCGCGATCGACCTCGCCCGCCTGCACGGGGGTGCATCTCAGCACGCGATCCTCGTGCCGAGGGCGCGTCGGTGGCTGTCGCCGAAGTACCGCGTCGGCGTGCAGCTCGTCGGGGGCGACCGGCCCCGGCATGCCGGGTTCCTCGGCGAGGCGCCCGACCGGCGCTGGCGCGACGCCCTCGACGAGCTGCGCGTCTCCCGCGGAGCCTTCGTCAGGGTGCCGGCGGTCATCGAGGGCAGCGGCCGGCCGTATCGGGTGGACCTCGACCTCAGCGGACTCGGTGCGATCCCGGGTGGCGGCGACGAGGCATCCGCCGACGAGCGATCGTGAGGAATCGTCGTCCGCATAGTCGGGCGCTCGCTCGAAGTCAAGACTGTTACCGTCGGCGTCGCGGCACGTAGTCTCTCGCAGGAAGGGCATCGATGAGGACGCCCTCCGAGAAGGAGAGACGATGTATCGAACTACGAGGCTTTCCCGCCGCGCCGCCGTGCTCGCGACCAGCACAGCGACGGTCGCGGCGCTGGCGCTGGTGCCGGCAGGCGCCGCGCTGGGTGCTCCGGCCGCGAAGGGCTGCGAGAACCGCAACAACACCACCCTCTCGAGCCTGCTCGAGTGCGTCGACGCCGACGGTGCGATGGAGCACATGGCGGCACTGCAGGAGATCGCAGACGCGAACGGCGGCAACCGCGCAGCGGGTACCGAGGGCTACGAGCAGAGCGTCCAGTACGTCGTGGAGACGCTCGAGGCAGCCGGCTGGGACGTGTCGATCGACGAGTTCGACTACACGTACTTCGGTCCGGCCTCGCTCAGCCAGCTCACGCCGATCCAGGCCGACTACAGCACCGGCGCGTTCTCCGGTACGGGCGCCGGCGACGTCACCGGCAACGTCGTGCCGGTCGACCTCGACCTCGGGCTCGGCAACACCAGCACGAGCGGGTGCCAGCCGGAGGACTTCGCCGGGCTCGACTTCTCCGGACCGAACGACATCGCCCTCGTCCAACGCGGTGCGTGCAACTTCGGCGACAAGGCGCTGAACGCCGAGACCGCCGGCGCCGAGGCCGTGGTCATCTTCAACCAGGGCAACACGGCAGAGCGCACGGCCCTCATCGTCGCCAACGCCGGCACCCTCACCGACGGCACGCCGATCACCCACGGCATCCCCGTCGTGGGTGCGAGCTACGACGACGGCGTGGCACTCTCGGCGGAGGGGTCGACCGCGCACGTGTTCGTGCCCGCGCCGGAGAACCGCCCGCAGAAGAACGTCATCGCCGAGAAGACCGGCGTCAACGACGACAACGTCGTGATGGCGGGCGCGCACCTCGACTCCGTCGAGGCCGGCCCCGGCATCAACGACAACGGCAGCGGCTCCGCCGCGCTGATCGAGATCGCGCAGAACCTCAGCAAGCTCGAGCCGCAGAACACGATCCGCCTCGCGTGGTGGGCCGCCGAGGAGGACGGCCTGCTCGGTTCGGAGGCCTACGTCGCCGGTCTCAGCCAGGAGGAGCAGGACCGCATCGCGCTGTACCTGAACTTCGACATGGTCGCCTCGCCGAACTACATCTTCATGGTCTACGACGGCGACGAGTCCGGCTGGCTGGCGCCTGCGGGCGTTCCCATCCCCGACGGCTCGGTCCAGATCGAGAAGCTCTTCGAGAGCTACTACACCTCGGTCGGCGAGCCGTACGACGACGCGCAGTTCAGCGGTCGCAGCGACTACGACGCGTTCATCCGCGTCGGCATCCCGGCGGGCGGCCTGTTCACCGGCGCTGAGGTCCAGAAGACCGAGGAGCAGGAGTCGATCTGGGGCGGCGTCGCCGGTGAGTCGTACGACCAGTGCTACCACCTCGCCTGCGACACGATCGACAACGTCAACGAGCACGCGCTCGACGTGAACGTGGACGCGATCGCCACCGCGGTGCTCGCGTACTCGTACTCGACGGAGTCGGTGAACGGCGTCACGGGCGTGAAGGTGCCCGGCGGTCTCAAGCTGCCCGCACCGGCCGGTCCGGAAGGCACGATCGGCGGCAACGCCGGCGGCCTCGACCCCGACCTCGTCGGCGGCCACGACCACGACCACCACCACGGCTCGACCGAGACCGACTGACCTCGATCGAACCGACCCAGCGGGGCCCGTCGCGGAAGCGGCGGGCCCCGTTCCCTGTCCGCGTGGGCTCGGCACGCGGTACCGTGAGGGCGTGCTCGACTTCTCCGGAAGGCACGACTCACGGCGGCGGCGCGACGTCGTCGCGGATCGGACGACGGTCGCGGTCGACGACGAAGCGATGCTGCGCGACGCGGCCCTCCCCGACATCGACTGGCGCGAGTGGCCCTCCGGCACCGAGCGCTTCCGGTCCGCTGCGCCGAGCGGTGGACTCGCGAGCGTCGCGCTCGGTCCCGCGGACGGGCCGAGGGTGCTGCTGGTGCCGGGCGCGACGGGGTCGAAGGAGGACTTCCTGCTGCTCGCGCCTCCGCTCGTCCGCGCGGGGTTCCGCGTCGAGTCGTTCGACCTCGCCGGGCAGTACGAGTCCGCGGAGGCCGGGCCCTGGAACCTCGATCCGCCACGCGCGCGGTACGACGAGCGGTTGTTCGCGGACGACCTGATCGCCGTGCTCGACAGCCGCCTCGCGCCGGCGCACGTCCTCGGCTACAGCTTCGCCGGCACCGTGGCGCAACGGGCGCTGAGCGAACGTCCGGACCGCTTCGCGAGCCTGACGCTCCTCAGCGCGCCCCCGCTCGTCGGCCAGGTGTTCCGGGGCCTGAAGCGGATCGGCCCGATCTCCGGCGCCGCGTCGGCGGCCCAGGGCGCGGGGCTCATGCTCTGGGGCATCCGGAACAACCTGAACCGCGTTCCGCCGGGTCGGTTCGCGTTCGTCCGCGAGCGCTTCGCGCTGACCCGCCGTGACAGCGTGACGGACATCATCGGCCTGATGATGCGGACCCCCGACCTGACCGAGCCGACGGCGCGTTCGACGATTCCCAAGCTCGTCGCGGTGGGGGAGCACGACCTCTGGCCGCGGTCGCTCCACGAGCGGTTCGCGGGCGAGATCGGCGCTCGTCTCGCGGTCTATCGGGCCGGGCACAGCCCCTGCGAGCAGTCGCCGAACCAGCTCGCGCGGGACATGCTGGCGCTCTTCGCGGAGGCGGGACTCACCTCGTGACGGCTCCGGCCGCATCCGCGGCGCGACGTCGCTCGGCTCGTCGTCGACGCGCCGGCCAGGCGCGCCAGTCCACGGCGAGCGTCCGGTAGGCCATGACCAGCCGTCGGGCCAGCTGCTCCGGGCTCTCGAACGGTCGGATCGACACGCCGACGAGGAGCGACGGGTCGTACACGACCGTCATGCCCGGCTGCATCCACCAGGAGAGATCGAGGTCGTCGTGCACGTCGGCGCGATCGCGATGCACGAGCGTCCGGAGGACGGCCCATGCGTCGCGCCGCAGCGCCGAGTTCGAACCGAAGAGGGGCGGATGACCGAGCACCGCGCCGATGACGGTGAAGTAGCCGCCGAGATAGAGATGACGTGCGATCCATCGCCGCGGTCGCGTGCCGCCGTAGAACGTGCCGACGCCGGTGACCGCCGTGGGACGGTCGTCGGATCCCATCCGCTGCTCCACCCGCTCGAGCCAGTCGGGCGCCGGAACGGAGTCCGCATCGAGGCGCGCGAGGATCTCACCCGCGGCCTCGTCGAATCCGGCGGCGGCCGCCGGCCAGATCCCCCGGTGCGCCTGGGCGACCACGCGAGCCCCGGCGTCCCGGGCGATCGCGGCGGAGTCGTCCGTCGAGCCGTCGTCCACGACGATCACCTCGTCGGGTCTCCGGCTCTGCCCGCGGAGCGCGTCGAGGCAGACCGCCAGGAACGGCGCATCGTTCCGGCACGGGATGACGACCGAGATGGTGCCCATCGTGGCGAAGTCTAGTGTCGCCCGTTCGCGGCCGGGAATAGTCCGGCCGGGCCATCCGTTCACCTGATTGCATGCAAACGCATGAAACGAGAGAAGGAGCCCAGGAGGGCGACATGCAGTTCGGAATCTTCACCGTCAGCGACATCACGCAGGACCCCACGACCGGCCGGACGCCGAGCGAGGCCGAGCGGATCCAGGCGACGCTGACCATCGCCAAGCACGCGGAGGAGGTCGGCCTCGACGTCTTCGCGCTCGGTGAGCACCACAACCCGCCGTTCTGGTCGTCGTCGCCCACCACGACGCTCGCGTACATCGCCGGGCAGACGAGCACCCTGCAGCTCTCGACCGCCACGACCCTCATCACCACGAACGACCCCGTGAAGCTCGCCGAGGACTACGCGATGCTCCAGCACGTGTCGGGCGGTCGCGCCGACCTCATGCTCGGCCGCGGCAACACCGGCCCGGTCTACCCGTGGTTCGGCAAGGACATCCGCCAGGGCCTGCCCATCGCGATCGAGAGCTACGAGCTCCTGCACCGCCTCTGGCGCGAGGACGTCGTCGACTGGGAGGGCAAGTTCCGCACCCCGCTCCAGGGCTTCACCGCGACCCCGCGCCCGCTCGACGGCGTGCCGCCGTTCGTGTGGCACGGCTCGATCCGCACCCCCGAGGTCGCGGAGCAGGCCGCCTTCTACGGCGACGGCTTCTTCGCCAACCACATCTTCTGGCCGGCAACCCACACCCAGCGCATGATCGCGCTGTACCGCCAGCGCTTCGAGCACCACGGCCACGGCACCGCCGCGCAGGCGATCGTCGGCCTCGGCGGCCAGGCGTTCATGCGGAAGAACTCGCAGGACGCGGTGAACGAGTTCCGCCCCTACTTCGACAACGCCCCGGTGTACGGCCACGGCCCGAGCATGGAGGAGTTCACCCAGCAGACGCCGCTCACCGTCGGCAGCCCGCAGCAGGTCATCGACCGTACGCTCGCCTACCGCGACTACGTCGGCGACTACCAGCGCCAGCTCTGGCTCATGGACCACGCCGGCCTTCCGCTCAAGACCGTGCTCGAGCAGCTCGACCTGCTCGGCGAGGAGGTCGTGCCCGTGCTGCGCCGCGAGTTCGCGAAGGACCGCCCCGCCGACGTGCCCGACGCGCCGACCCATGCCTCGCTCGTCCGGGCGAAGTACGGGGATGCCGCACCGCGCCAGGCGACGCCGAACGCCAACCGCGGCGACAACCTCACCCTGGGCTCGCCCTACCAGGACGGCCCGGGCGCACCCGTGGCGGCCTCGACCGGTTCGGCCTTCGGCCGGGCCGCGACCCGGACGGCGGGTGCGCGATGACCGCCAGGAGGATCGTCGTCATCTCGGCCGGGCTCTCGACGCCCAGCTCGAGCCGCCAGCTCGCCGATCGGCTCCTGGCCGACAGTGCCGGACTCCTGCGGGAGCGCGGCGTCGAGGTCGACGCGAAGGTGTTCGAGCTGCGCGACCTCGCGCACGACATCACGAACCACCTGCTCATGGGCTTCGCCCCGCCGAAGCTCGAGGAGGCGCTCGACGCGGTCGCGTCGGCCGACGGCCTCATCGTCGTCACGCCGATCTTCACGACGAGCTACGCCGGCCTGTTCAAGTCGTTCATCGACGTGATCGACCCGCAGGCGCTGACGGACCTCCCGGTGCTCATCGGCGCCACGGGCGGCACGCCGCGGCATTCGCTCGCGATCGACTACGCGATCCGGCCGCTGTTCACCTACCTGCACGCCATCCCCGTGACGACCGGCGTCTTCGCCGCGACGGGCGACTGGGGCGGCGGAGGAGACGGCGTCCGGTCGCTGCCGGACCGCATCTTCCGAGGTGCGACCGAGTTCGCCGACCTCGTCGAGCGCACCGACCGCAGCGACATGCTGAGCGACCCGTTCGCGCTGGACCGTCCGATGGGTCACCTGCTCGGGGGCCTCGCGGGGGAGTGACCCGGGGATGACACGGCGGAGGGCCGGCGGAGACATTCCGCCGGCCCTCCCGTGGTGCGTCGCTCAGCAGGTGACCGAGTAGTAGAACGCGCCGTCCTTCGGCGCGCCGGTCTCGCGATCCTGCAGGTACACGAAGAACTCGTTGATGTACGTGTCGCTCATCGTGGCCGATGCGACGACGTCCGAATCCCACGGGGTGACGACGTACGAGCAGAACTCGAGATCGTGGTCGACGGCGAGCGCGTAGAAGCCCGTGGTCGGCGTGCCCTCTCCGCGCCAGATGCCCCACAGCGTCGCGCCACCCGCGGCGAGTCCGCCCTCAGGGGTGATCAGGCCGTGGTCGTTGAGCACGTAGTAGCCCGTGACGTCGATCACCAGGTGGGTTGGGCTGAGGAACGGGCGAGCGGAGAGGCGGAAGTCCGTGCCAGGCGCGCTGAGTGCGGCAACGGTCGCGTCGCCGACCTCGAGACCCTTCGGGTACGTGAGTGCGGTCGAGGTCGGGATGGCCTCGCCGTACCCCCAGAGCTTGAGATAGCCGCTCCCGGCCGGCGCGACCGCCTTCAGCGCTGCCCCGATCGCGACGGCATTCTCGGGGATGCCGCATCCGCCCGAAGTTCCGCCCTGTGCTTCGAACCCGATGTCCCCGGAGACCCGGAAATCGCGTGTGCTCGACACCGCGATCCTGCCGGCCGACGACTTGCGGGTGTCTGCGATCCGGCAGGGGGCGACCGGTACGAAGGTCGTCGCCTCGTTGCCGAGGTACCCAGCACCGGCGCCGGAGGTCGTCGACTGCTCGGCGGCGGCGGCGTCCGCGTCGGCCTGGAGGTCGGCGATGGCGTCATCCGAGTACTCGCGCACGGTGGTCGTCGTCGACCCATCCGCGAGGTCTGGGCGTTCGGCGCCCGCGACGGGGCCCATGGCGAGCGCACCGGCCGTGACCGCTGCGGTGACGGTGGTGAGCCCGGTGACGACGGCGGCTGCCGTGCGCCTGGAAAGTGTGATCAATGCATGCTCCACTGTGTTTCGCCAGGAGCCCGACTGGTCCGTCGAGACGACCTGGATGCCCTTCATCGACCAGTCGGTCTCAGCGGATCATATGGGCTGCCGGACGCGGCTCTCCGGTTGCGGGAGGCAGTCGTCATCGATCCGTGATGATCGGGCTCCAAGGGCGAGGAGTCCTCGGTTCACGGTGGACGAGAAAAGCTGAGTAATACTCATGAAGGGCCTTCACGCGGGACGGCTTCGGGAGTAGCGTCGGCACCGGGAGCGCGGCTTCGGCCGCACACGCCCCTTCTCTCGCCCTACCGGGTCCTCGGACGCGCGCGAGCCGACGTCGCATCGGCTCCCGAACAGATCGCAACCCGAGAGAAGGACCATCATGTCCATCCGTCGTGCACTCGCCGCGCTCGGCGCGGCCGCCGCGCTCGTCCTGGTCGGCGCGGCCGGACCCGCCATGGCGGGCAACCCGCACTTCATCAAGAACGCCACCTCCGCGCACCTCGACGGCGTGAACCTCGTCGTCGACTTCAAGGAGGCCGGACTGCCCTCCGGCGCGGTCGAGACCGTCGTCGCGAGTGCGGACCTCAGCGCCACCTACTCGTGCGTGAACGGGGGCGGCAACGTGCCGTCCGACCCCAAGAAGACGACCATCGACTCGAGGGTCTCCGAGAGCGGCGAGTTCACCGCCGCCAAGAACGGCAACATCGTCGGCTCGCTGACGCTCATGCCGACGCCCGCAGACGTCGCGCTCGACTGCCCGAACGGGCAGACCGCGACGCTGCTCTCCGTCGTGTGGTCGAACGTGACCGTCGAGGACCTCGACAGCGGCGCGTTCATCGCGGTGAAGGGGACCTTCAGCGCGCCCTGATCGCATCGCACGCCACGGGCCGGGGCGGACGGCGCACGCCGTCCGCCCCGGCCCGTCGTGACCGGTTGCGCCGCGTCAGTCGTCGAGCACGAACGTGACCTCCAGGGTGACCGACCACTCGACGACGCTGCCGCCCTCGACCTTGACCTTCTGCTCCTTCACCCACGCGCCCTTGACGCCGCGAAGCGTCTCCGCGGAGCGGGCGATGCCGACCGCGACCGCGTCCTCGAAGCTCGTCTCGGAGAAGGCGGTGATGGTGGTGACTCGTGCGACCGATGACATGTCGTTCCCCCTCGAACGATCCCGGACGCATCGGAGCATGCGCCCGACCTCCATCATGCGCCTGACCGGCGGGCGCCGCGAGGGGTTGACCCGTTCGCGACCGGCGCGCGAACGGCATCCGTCGCCTCGGTGAACCCTCGGCGGACGACGGCGTCTCGGCTCGTGTCGCGACGGCGCAGCGCCCCATGCTGGCGGCGTGAGAGTCGCACTGCTCGCCGAGTCGTTCCTCCCGCACATGAACGGCGTCACGCACTCCCTGCTGCAGGTGCTCGGGCACCTCGAGCGGCAGGGCCACGAGGCGCTCGTCCTCGCTCCGCGGTCCGGCCCCGTCGACCACGGCCTGCACGGCGCGCGCGCGGAGTTCCTCCGCTCGGTGCCGATGCCCGGCTACCCCGAGGTCCGCGTGACCTTCGCGGGCGCTCGCAGGCTCGCGGGCACGCTCGCGGACTTCGCCCCCGACGTCGTGCACCTCGCGTCGCCGTTCGTGCTCGGCTGGCAGGGCGTGATCGCCGCCGAGCGCATCGGCGCGCCGAGCGTCGCGGTCTACCAGACGGATGTCCCGGCCTACGCCGAGCGCTACCGCCTGCCCGGCGCGGCCCCGATGCTCGCCAACCACGTGGGCCGGCTGCATCGGCGCGCGACCCTCACGCTCGCGCCGTCCTCCGCAGCCGTCGCGCAGCTCGAGGGATACGGCGTCGAGCGACTGCGCCGCTGGGCCCGCGGGGTCGACACCGACCGCTTCCGCCCCGAACGGCGCTCCCTCGGATGGCGCCGTCGCCACGCGGCCGACGACGAGGTCCTCGTCGGGTACGTCGGCCGGCTCGCACCGGAGAAGCAGGTGGAGGACCTCCGCGCGGTGGCCGCGATCGACGGCGTCCGCCTCGTCGTGATCGGCGACGGTCCGGCGCGCACCGCGCTCGAGGCGATGCTCCCGGATGCCGCGTTCACGGGCTTCCTCGGCGGGGACGCGCTCGCCGAGGCGATGGCGAGCCTCGACGTGTTCGTCCACCCCGGCGAGAGCGAGACCTTCTGCCAGACCGTCCAGGAGGCGCTCGCGAGCGGGGTCCCCGTCGTGGCGACCGGTCGCGGCGGTCCGCTCGACCTCGTGAGCTCGAGCCGCGACGGCTGGCTGTACCGCCCCGGCGACCTCGACGAGCTGACGGCGCGGGTGCGCGACCTGGCGGGCGACGACGC
>NZ_SDPL01000330.1 GCF_004135055.1 Agromyces binzhouensis
TACGCACGAACGTTCGTATACTCAACACACGACCGTTCGTATTCATTGATCGGAGAGCAGACGTGTGCTCTTCCGATCTCGGCGATGCGGCGACCTCGGCGCGCGCGACGAGTGCCTCGACTGAGGCGTACGGCCGGCCGTCCGCGAGCTCCGCGCACCACCGGTCGACGTCGAGGCAGGCGCGCAGGAGCCCGATCGCGTCCTCGCGCCCGGCCGAGTTGAACTCGTCAAGCGACATCGCCGGGTCCTCCCTCCGATCGTGCTGCGCGCAGCAGCCGGCCGCGGGCGACCGAGCCGTCGACCTCCCGGCCGGCGAGGTAGGTCGCGCGCACCGCGCCGACGAGCTCGCGTCCGTCGTACGGCGTGATGGGGTGCCGCTGCTGCAGCGTCGCGGCATCCACCGTGAACGCCTCGTCGGGCGCGAGGATCGCGAGGTCGGCGTCGGCGCCCTCCGCGATCGCGCCCTTGCCGGCGAGGCCGACCAGTCGCGCGGGCGCGCCGGACATCCACTCCACGACGCGCTCGAGGCGGATGCCGCGACGTCGCGCCTCGGTCCACACGACCGGCAGGCCGAGCTGGAGGGAGGCGATCCCGCCCCAGGCCACGGCGAAGTCGCCGTCGCCCGCGAACTTCACGGCCGCGGGTGCCGGCGAGTGGTCGGAGACGACCGTGTCGATGACGCCCGCCTCGAGCGCACCCCACAGGGCGTCGCGGTTCGCGGCCCCGCGGATCGGCGGGCAGCACTTGAACGCCGCGGCGCCCGCGGGCACCTCCTCGGCGGTGAGCGCGAGGTAGTGCGGGCAGGTCTCGACGGTGAGCCGCACGCCGTCGGCGCGGGCGCGGGCGATGGCGTCGAGCGATGCGGCCGAGCTGAGGTGCAGAAGGTGGGCGCGCGCGCCCGTGCGCCGGGCGGCATCGATCACGGCCGTGATCGCCGTCGCCTCCGCGGCATCCGGCCTGGAGGCGAGGAAGTCGGCGTAGTCGCGGCTGTGCGGGTGCGGCGCCGCGTCGATCACCGCGGCGTCCTCCGCATGCACGATGACGAGCGAGTCGGGGTGCGCGCCCGCGAGGACGGCCATCGCCCGCTCCATCGCCTCGGCCGGGACCGGCGGGAACTCGGGCACGCCCGAGTCGACGAGGAAGCACTTGAAGCCGAACACGCCCGCTTCGGCGAGCGGGACCAGCTCGGCCTCGTTGCCCGGCACGATCCCGCCCCAGAACCCGACGTCGACGAACACGCGTCCGGTCGCCCTCACCCGCTTCACGGCGAGCGCGGCGACCGAGGTCGTCGACGGGATGCTGTTGAGCGGCATGTCGACGATCGTCGTGACGCCGCCGGCCGCAGCGGCACGGGTCGCCGTCTCGAACCCCTCCCAGTCGGTGCGGCCGGGTTCGTTGACGTGGACGTGCGTGTCGACGAGCCCCGGGATGAGCACCTCGTCGTCGGTGAGCCGCACGCGGTGCGCCGCGCGGAACGCGGCACCCGGCCCGGCCACGCGTGCGATGCGCCCGTCGCGCACCGCGACCTCGGCGGGTGCGAACGCCCCGTCGACGAGCACCCGGTCGCCCGCGAGCACGAGGTCGAAGACGACGGATGCCTCGGCGGCACCGTTCGGCGGGTGGTCGGCCTGCGCCATCCGCGCCGTCACTCCCCCGCACCCGGCCCGGTCAGGCGCACCTGCCGGTTGACGTCCTTGTACAGCAGGTAGCGGAACGGCCCGGGCCCGCCCGCGACGCAGGCCTGCGGGCAGAAGGCACGGAGCCACATGAAGTCGCCCGCCTCGACCTCGACCCAGTCGCCGTTCAGGCGGTAGACGCCCTTGCCCTCGAGCACGAAGAGGCCGTGCTCCATCACGTGGGTCTCGGCGAACGGGATCGTGCCGCCGGGGGCGAACGTGACGATGTTCACGTGCATGTCGTGCGCGAGGTCGTCGGGGTCGACGAAGCGGCTGGTCGCCCAGGCGCCGTCGGTGCCGGGCATCGGCTGCGGCTCGACCTCGGCGTCGCTCGTGACGAACGACGCGGGCGCCGCGATGCCCGGGACGGGCTCGTACGCCTTGCGGATCCAGTGGAAGGAGGTCGCCTCGTCGCCCTCGTTGGCGATCGACCAACGCTCGCCCGCGGCAACGTAGGCGTATCCTCCCGGCCCGAGCGCGTGCCGGGTGCCGTCGAGGTCGAGCGCCAGCTCCCCCGAGGTGACGAACAGCACCGCCTCCACGCCGGGCTCGGCCTCGGGCCGGTCGGATCCGCCGCCCGGGGCGATCTCGACGATGAGCTGGGAGAACGTGGTGGCGAACCCGGCGATCGGCCGGGCGATGATCCACGATCGCGTGCCCGTGAACCCGGGCAGGTTGCTCGTCACGATGTCGCGGAGCACGCCCTTCGGGATCACCGTGTAGGCCTCGGTCACGATCGCGCGGTCGGTGAGCAGCTCGGTCTGCGCGGGCAGCCCGCCCGGCGGGGTGTAGTAGCTCATGGGACCTCCTCGTCCGTGGCCGGGCGTCCCGGACCGCTCGTCGTCCTCCTCGGGCTCGCGTGCGCCGCGAGCGACGGCGCATCGAGCCCGGTTGCGGCCTCGACCTCGTCCGGCGTGATCGCCCCGCACTGCACGCCTCGGAGGACGAAGCCCGCGAGCGCGCGCACCGTCGCCGGCTCGTCGAGCACGGCGCCCGCGGTGCGGTCGTGCACGTGCCGGAGCCGCGCGGACGCCTCGGTCCAGCCGTCGCGGTAGTACGCGTAGGTCGCGATGAATCGCGTGGGCAGCTGCGCCGGATGCAGGTCCCATCCCTGCGCGAACCCGCGCTCGAGCGAACGCCGCACCACCCGCGCATGGAGCCGCCACGCCTCGTCGGCCCGGTCGCCGATCGGCAGCACGTTCGACGAGCCGTCGGACAGCCGGACGCCCGTGCCGGCGACCGCCAACTGCATGACCTGCTTCGCGTGGTCGGCGGCCGGATGCTCGAGCGACTGGTGGGGCGCGGCGATGCCGAGCGCGGCGGTGTAGTCGTAGGTGCCGAAGTGCAGGCCGGCGGCACGGCCGCGGGCCGCGTGCGGGATGCGGGAGACCGGGGCGACGCCCTCCGGGCCGAGGACGAGCTGCGGGGTCTCCACCTGCACCTCGAACCGGAGTCGCCCGTCGGGCAGGCCGTGGGCGCGTTCGAGGGCGGCCGCGACATCCGCCATCGCCTCGACCTGCTCGACCGTCGAGACCTTCGGGAGGGTGAGCGCGAGCCCGTCGGGCAGGCCCCCGCGGTCGACGAGGGCCGTCACGAACAGGTCGAGCGTGCGGATGCCGCGGGCCCGCGTGGCCGCCTCGAACGACTTGAACCGGATGCCGACGAACGGCGTCGCCGTACCCGCGTCGATCGCGGCGGCGACGTGCTCGGCGGCGCGCACGACGTCGGCGTCCTCGACGTCGTCGCCGCGATCGCCGTAGCCGTCCTCGAAGTCGATGCGGAGGTCCTCGACGGGCTCGCGCTCGAGCTTGTGCTCGACGCGCGGGGCCACCACGGCCGAGATGTCCGGCGGGATGCCGACGGCGCGTGCGAGCGCCTCGACGCCGCCGGCCGATGCCGCGGCCGCGAGCGCCGCGCTCCCCCACACCGCGGGCAGGTCCGGC
>NZ_SDPL01000331.1 GCF_004135055.1 Agromyces binzhouensis
CCCCGCCCGCCCGCACCGCGGGAGCGTCGCGCCAGGCCTCGCCGATGCCCCGCCCCGCGATCCGGTCGCCCTCGAACCGCACCCACGCGTCGGTGACGGCGTCGCCGCCGGAGACGATGCGGGCGGAGTGGATGACGGTCGTCGGCGCGGAGGTCACCGGGCCACGATATCGCCGGCACCCGCGGGCGGTCGGGCGCCGCGACCGCGAGCGTCATCGACGGCGTGGGCTCGCGGCATCCGTTGCTATGCTTGGCGGCGTCGCGACTGGCGTTGAGATGGGTGACCATCGGGGAGCGACTGGCACGGACCGACCGCACGCCTGGGCCGGTACGCGAGGCCTCGGGGCGCGAGTCGCGCACGAGGCGATTTCCGCAGGTCCGCATGTCATCTTCGAAGGAGCCATCCATTGGCTGAGTCACTCACCACCGACGCCCCCGCCGACGCCGTCGCGGGCGCCGCATCCGTCTTCAACGCCCCTCTCGCCGAGGTCGACCCCGAGATCGCCGAGGTCCTCGAGCTCGAGCTGAACCGCCAGCGCTCGACGCTCGAGATGATCGCGAGCGAGAACTTCGTGCCCGTCTCGGTGCTCCAGTCGCAGGGATCGGTGCTCACGAACAAGTACGCCGAGGGGTACCCCGGCCGCCGCTACTACGGCGGCTGCGAGTTCGTCGACGTCGCCGAGAACCTGGCGATCCAGCGCGCGAAGAGCCTGTTCGGCGCCGAGTACGCGAACGTGCAGCCCCACTCGGGCGCGACCGCGAATGCCGCGGTGCTCTCGGCGATCGCCACGCCCGGCGACACGATCCTCGGCCTCGAGCTCGCGCACGGCGGCCACCTCACGCACGGCATGAAGCTGAACTTCTCGGGCAAGCTCTACAACGCCGTGGCGTACGGGGTCGACCCCGAGACCTTCCAGGTCGACATGGACGTGGTGCGCGACACCGCGCTCGAGCACAAGCCGCAGGTCATCATCGCCGGCTGGTCGGCGTACCCGCGCCAGCTCGACTTCGCCGCGTTCCGCGAGATCGCCGACGAGGTCGGCGCGAAGCTCTGGGTCGACATGGCGCACTTCGCCGGACTCGTCGCCGCGGGCCTGCACCCCAACCCCGTGCCGCACGCCGACGTCGTCTCCTCGACCGTGCACAAGACGATCGGCGGCCCGCGCTCGGGCTTCATCCTGTCGCGCGACATGGAGCTCGCGAGGAAGCTGAACTCGAACGTCTTCCCCGGCCAGCAGGGCGGTCCGCTCATGCACGTGATCGCCGCGAAGGCGACCGCGTTCAAGATCGCGGCGTCCGAGGAGTTCCGCGACCGCCAGGAGCGCACCGTCCGCGGTGCGCGGATCCTCGCGGAGCGCCTCGTCGCCGACGACTCCCGCGCGGCCGGCGTCGACGTGCTCACGGGCGGCACCGACGTGCACCTCGTGCTCGCCGACCTCCGCACCTCCGAGCTCGACGGCCAGCAGGCCGAGGACCGCCTGCACGAGGTCGGCATCACGGTCAACCGCAACGCGGTGCCGTTCGACCCGCGCCCGCCGATGGTCACCTCGGGCCTGCGCATCGGCACGCCCGCACTCGCGACCCGCGGCTTCGGCGACGCCGAGTTCACCGAGGTCGCCGACGTCATCGCGCTGGCGCTGCAGGCGAACCCGGATGTCGCCGCGCTCCGGTCGCGCGTCGAGGCGCTGACCGCGGCGTTCCCGCTCTACCCCGGCCTCCAGCAGTAGCCGGCCGCCGCGGCCCGGGGCGAGCGATCGTTCGCCCCCGGCCCTGGCCCGACTCGCCGGAGGAGACGCGCGGCGACGCGCCGCCCGCGGCATCCGCTCACCGGCGTGTTCGCCGGAATCTCCTTCGTTCCGCACCCGATGACCAGCTCGGAAAGGCTCCCGAAATGACCGCGATCACCCTCGACGGCGTCGCCACCGCGTCGGCCGTGAAGTCCGAGCTCGCCTCGCGCATCACCGACCTCCGGGCGAACGGGGTCGTGCCGGGACTCGGCACCCTCCTCGTCGGCGACGACCCCGCCTCGCGCTCGTACGTGGCCGGCAAGCACCGCGACTGCGCCGAGGTCGGCATCGAGTCGATCCGCGTCGACCTGCCCGCCTCGGCGACGACCGCCGACGTGCGCGCCGCGATCCGCGACCTCAACTCGGCGCGCGAGGTGACCGGCTACATCGTGCAGCTCCCGCTGCCGACGGGTCACGACGAGAACGCGATGCTCGAGCTCATCGACCCCGACAAGGACGCCGACGGCCTGCACCCCACCAACCTCGGGCGGCTGGTGCTCGGCATCGAGGGCGAGCTCCGCTCGCCGCTGCCGTGCACGCCTGCCGGGATCGTCGAGATGCTGCAGCGCTACGACGTCCCGATCCGCGGGCAGCACGTGACGGTCATCGGTCGCGGCCTCACCGTCGGACGCCCGCTCGGACTGCTCTTCACGCGCAAGGGGCTGGACGCCACCGTCACCCTCACGCACTCGCGCACGCAGGACCTCGCCGCCGAGGTCGCCCGCGCCGACATCGTCGTCGCGGCCGTCGGCGTGCCGCACATGGTCAAGGCCGAGTGGGTCAAGCCGGGCGCAGCGGTCCTCGACGTCGGCATCACGCGCGTCGCCGACGAGGAGACCGGCAAGGGCCGGCTCACGGGCGACGTCGACCCGGCGGTCGCCGAGGTCGCCGGGCACCTCTCGCCGAACCCCGGCGGCGTCGGCCCGATGACCCGGGCCATGCTCCTCGCCAACGTCGTCAAGGCGGCCGAGATCAAGCTGCACGGGCGCTGAGGCCGGCCGCGGAGGCCGCGGCGTCCGCTGTCAGCCTGAACGTCCCCCGGCGTTCACCGGGCGTGCACCCCGCGGACGCGTCGCGCGCCTAGCTTCGCGGCATGAGCCGCAGCGACTCCACCGAGGTCACCGCCGCCGCGCTCGCGATCGCGATCATCCCGGCCCGGGGCGGGTCCCAGGGCCTGCCGGGCAAGAACGTGGCACGCGTCGGGGGCGTCCCGCTCGTCGCCAGGGCCGTGCACGCCGCCCTCGCCGCGGAGCGCATCGCACGCGTCGTCGTGACCACCGACGACGACGAGATCGCGGATGCCGCGCACGGCGCCGGCGCCGAGGTGATCGCGCGTCCGGCCGCCCTCGCGAACGCCACCGCCTCGAGCGAGTCGGCGCTGCTGCACGCGATCGAGGCGCTCGCGCCCGAGCCCGGAACGACCACCGTCTTCATCCAGGCGACCTCGCCATTCATCGACCCGTCCGACCTCGACACGGCCGTCGCGCGCGTCGAGTCGGGCGAGCGCGACGTCGTCTTCGCTGCGACGCCCACCCACGGGTTCCTCTGGCGCGAGCGCGCCGACGACGCCGACGGGGCCAGCGCGGTCGGCGTGAACCACGACCCCGCGAACCGCCCGCGTCGGCAGGACCGCGAGCCCGAGTTCCTCGAGACGGGCGCGTTCTACGTCCTGCGCACCGAGGGCTTCGTGCGGGCCGGGCACCGATTCTTCGGCCGCATCGGCATCCAGCGGGTCCACCCCGACACGGCGATCGAGATCGACGACGCCGCCGACCTCGCGCGCGCCCGGGTGCTCGCGCCCCGCGTCGACCGGCGGCTCGCGGGCGGCATCG
>NZ_SDPL01000332.1 GCF_004135055.1 Agromyces binzhouensis
CGCGTCGCCGGCGACCCGACGGACGGGCGCCTGGACGCCGGTCGACGTCTCGTTCTGCGGCCAGCCGTAGACGTCGACGCCCTCGAGCGGCACGGCGTCGACCCGGGACCCCGGCTCGGCCTTCCGGACGTCGGGCGCCTCGAGCCACGGCGCGGCGGCGGCCTTGGCGAACTTCGCGCCGAACTCGCCGAACGAGCAGAGCTGCGCGCGACGCTCGACGAGGCCGAACGCCGCGGCGTCCCAGAACGCGGTCGAGCCGCCGTTGCCGAGCACGACCTCGTAGCCGTCCGGGAGGGAGTAGAGGTCGGCGATGCCCTGCCGAACCCGGCCGACGAGCTGCTTCACCGGCGGCTGCCGGTGCGACGTGCCGAGCAGGCTCGGGCCGACCTCGGCGAGGTGCGCGAGCTGCTCGGGCCGCACCTTCGACGGGCCGCAGCCGAAACGGCCGTCGGCGGGCAGGAGCGACGAGGGGATCACGAGCTCAGGCATGGTCCGATCTTAGGCGCGGCGCGTTCGCCATGGCGGCGGATGACGCGGGGTCCGACGTTCGTCGCGTCCACCCTCGGGGCCCGACGGCATGTCGGCTGCGGCCAGTAGTCTGTTCTGATGCACGAGGCGCCCGACGGCCGAGGGGGAGCGAATTGACCGACCTCATCGACACGACCGAGATGTACCTGCGCACCATCCTCGACCTCGAGGAGGAGGGCATCGTGCCGCTCCGCGCCCGCATCTCCGAGCGACTCGGGCACTCCGGTCCCACCGTGTCGCAGACGGTCGCGCGGATGGAGCGGGACGGGCTCGTCGTCGTCTCGGGCGACCGCCACCTCGAGCTCACGACCGACGGGCGCCAGAAGGCGGTGCACGTGATGCGCAAGCACCGGCTCGCCGAGCGCCTGCTCGCCGACGTGATCGGCCTCGACTGGGAGTACGTCCACGAGGAGGCGTGCCGCTGGGAGCACGTGATGAGCGAGCACGTCGAGCGTCGCCTCGTCGAGATCCTCGGCCAGCCGACGCACTCGCCCTACGGCAACCCGATCCCGGGGCTCGAGGAGCTCGGGGTCGAGCCCGCGGCGCCGTTCATGCAGGGCGTGCGGAACGTGCTCACCGCCCTCGACGAGGGCGACGGTGCCGCCGACGGCGTGATCCGCAGGCTCGCCGAGCCCGCGCAGTTCGAACCGGAACTGCTCGGTCGGCTGAAGGCGGCCGGCGTGCTGCCGGGCACGAGGGTCTCGCTCCGCCGCGAGGGCTCCACCGTGGTGGTCTCCGTGGAGGGTCGCGACGACGCGCTGGCGCTGCCGTCGGAGCTCGCGGGCCACCTCTTCATCGGGGACTGATCCCGGCTCCGGTCCGCGACCGGAGCGTCCGTGATCCGGAGGTTTCGAATCCGTCAGTCGCCCCCGGCGCGGAACGCGGATTCCGGCGCTCCGTGACCGAAATGTGACAATCGACGAGCTCTCGCGTATTGTCGATCGAGTCCGCCGGCGACAAGCCAGTCGGAGGAACAGGGTCGAGACGCCTCCCGCGCTCACCGCTCGGCCCCGATACCCGTGACGCGCCCCCAAGCGCACAGGTGAGACGGAGCTTCGGCATCGTGGGGCGGAGGACACGTTTTGGCTCGATTCCCCCGGCGCCGTTCAGGCGCGATCACCGCCCCCAAGCCCAGGACCGGCACCGCACTCGTGCGTCGCGCGACCCCGTCCGCATCGGAGGCCGCGACGGATGTCGCAGTGGAGGCGACGCTCCGGAAGGACTCGCTCGGTCGACGTCTCCGCCGTGGCAGCGCGAAGAACGTGATGGTCATGTCCGTTGCGGCCGGCCTCGTCGGCACGCTCGCCATCCCCGCGTACGCGTTCGCTCCCGGGAGCGACGGCATCCAGTTCGGCGCCACCGCGCAGACGCAGCTGACCAAGGCGGCCCCGCAGGACGTGGAGGTGGCGGAGGACGTCATCGCCGCACCGATCTCGGAGGACGGCTACGACGCCGTCTCCGGTGAGGAGATCCGCGCCGCCGAGGAGGCCCAGCGCGCCGCCGAGGAGGCCGCCGCCGCCGCCGAGGCCGCCCGCCAGGCCGCCGCCCAGGAGATGACCTCCTACGCCGCGGCCGCGAGCGAGTACACCCCCGCCGCCGTCTACGGCTCGGCGGACCCCGCCAGCGTGTACTCGGTCGCCCAGCAGTACCTCGGCGTCCCCTACGTCTACGGCGGCGCGACGCCGGCCGGCTTCGACTGCTCCGGCCTCGTCCAGTACGTCTACGCGCAGTTCGGCATCAGCCTCCCGCACTCGTCCGCCGCGCAGGGTGCCGCCGGCACGCAGATCCCCGTCTCCCAGGCGGTCCCCGGCGACCTCGTGGTCATGAGCGGCCACATCGGCTTCTACGCCGGCAACGGCATGATCCTCCACGCGCCCTACGAGGGCACGGTCGTCCGAGTGCAGCCGATCTGGACGAGCAACTACTGGATCGTGCGGATCTGACGTGTGAACAGCGCATGAAGCGCGACACGAATGGCGTGCCGGGAGGACCCGGCACGCCATTCGTGTCGTAGCCTTGATCCTGACGATTCCGAATACCGGGTAGGGGAAGTCCGATGGTCGGTCCACGCAGCAGCACCCATTCCGCGGGTGCGCGCGTGCTCTACGACCAGCGGCGCAGTAGTCAGCCGAGTCGCGACCGCGCCGGGATGCCGACGGGCACTGTCTTCATGACGGTGCCCGTTTCGCGTCTCCGGGACGGTTCCGCTCGC
Organism: Agromyces binzhouensis; assembly: GCF_004135055.1. Lineage (GTDB taxonomy): Bacteria > Actinomycetota > Actinomycetes > Actinomycetales > Microbacteriaceae > Agromyces > Agromyces binzhouensis. Next base: position 2,741 of record NZ_SDPL01000332.1, read on the forward strand.
CCCGCGGCATCCGGATCGTCCTTCCCTTCACGCTGCTGGAAGCCATCCAGCACCGATCGAAAGGCACCTCATGCGCACGCTCGTGCTCAACGCCGGATATGAGCCCCTCGCGGTCGTGTCGTTCAAGCGCGCCCTCCTGCTCGTGATGAACGAGAAGGCCACCGTGATCCTGCACGACGAGGGCAATCCGGTGCACGGGGCGAACGGCGAGTGGGTCCGTCCCAGCGTCATCCTGCTCACCCGCTACGTGCGGACGCCGCGCGTGCACCAGGTGCCGGTCAGCCGACGGGGGGTGCTCCGGCGCGACGAGCACCGTTGCGCCTACTGCGGCAAGTCGGCGGGGACCATCGACCACGTGCTGCCGCGATCGCGCGGCGGGCGCGACACGTGGGAGAACCTCGTCGCGTGCTGCCTGCGATGCAACAACTCCAAGGGCGACCACACCCCGGCCGAGATGGGCTGGACGCTCCGGATTACTCCCCGCATGCCGCACGGGCGTGGATGGGTGGTGCGCGGGTTCGAGCGGCCGCTCCCGCAGTGGAGCGACTACCTCGAGCGCGCCGCCTGACACGCGCCTCGGCGCGCCGAGGCGCCGCGCGGTGACAAGCGCTCCGGCCGTGCCCTAGGGTGGTACGAGTCCGGAGCACCCCCGGCTCCGGAGAACCCGCAACGCCCCCGCTTCCGCCTCCCCCCGAGCCGGCGCGGGACCGGAGGTACACGATCCTTGTACGGTGACGACGCGCACGGCCAGCCCCCGGGCCTGCGGCCCCGACGCCACTCAGCGCTGCCCGCAGACGGGTCCGCGAGCTGGTCGCCCGAGTACCGCGATGCCGCCCCGCGCCCGGATGCCGCGTCCGGCCCGCCCGTGAC
>NZ_SDPL01000333.1 GCF_004135055.1 Agromyces binzhouensis
CACCGCGAGCACGTCGACGTCGTGTCGGTCGGCGAGGTCGTCGAGCGCGGCCCGTCCGCCGGCGACGATCGCGGTCGCGAGCACGTCGGCGGTGATCAGGTCGGCCGCGGCGACGCTCACCTGCAGGAAGGGCGACGGCCCCGCGCCCGGCAGGGTCCAGATGTGGTCTCCCCGCTCGGCGCTGCCGGAGGTCGCGACGGCACGGCGGCGGGGCGGCTCGAGGTCGATGCGCGCGAGCAGCGCGGTGCGGTCGCCGGGGTCGACGATGCCGATCGGCAGTCCGCCGCGTTCCCGGCCACCCGCGGTCATCGCGACGAGCACGTCGCCGCCGGCACCGATCGCCCAGCCCGCGAACCCGGCACGGTCGAGCGCCTCCCCCGCCTCCTCGACGGCGAGCGCCTTGACCACGCCGTTCAGGTCGATCACCCCGTCGCCGCGATGCGGCGTGAACGCGCCGTCCGTCGCGTCCCGCCAGTGCAGTGCGAGCGCGTAGGCGTCGCGGACGTCGGCGCTCGCGTCGACGAGGGCGAGCTCGCCACGGCCGACCCGGCTGAGCTCCGAGACGGGGTCGAACAGGCTGCACCGCGCCTCCCACCGCGCGAACACCGCCGCGACGGCGTCCGCCGCGGCATCCGCGTGGGCTGCACTGATCCCCGCGCGAACGCTCACGACGGTGCCCATGGCCTCGAACACGCCGGGCGGAAGCGCGACGCCGCCGGCGCCCGCCCGGCCCGGCTCCGTCATCGACATCAGAACCGCGCCGCATCGAGCGCCGACTGCAGCGACTGCAGGTAGGCCGCACTGGTGTAGGTCGCGCCGCCGATCATCGACACCGACGCGGACTGCGCCTGGAGCACCTCCGTGCGGAGCATCGGCGCCGCGCGGTTGCTGATCTGGACCGATCGGCCGTCGCTGTCGGTCAGCCGCAGCGCGGTGACGTCGGTGATCGACCCCCCGGAGATCGTCACCCGGACCTGGACGTCGCCGAACCGGGTCGGCACGCTCCTTCCGGTGTACGTCCCGTCGGCCGCGCCCGTCGAGGTCGCCGCGCCCGAGGAGGTCGCATCCGTCGATGACGTGCCCGACGTGTCGCCGGCGCCGGTCGAGCCCGCCGACGCCGACCCCGTCGCCATGGTCGGGCTCTCGGTCGCGGCATCGCCGAGCTGCCAGCCGCCGATGATCGCGGCGGCCGACGCGGCCGACGCGAGGAGGAGTGCGCGTGTTCTCACCAGTCGAACCTCTCGTGATGGATCTGCTCGTCGGCCAGGCCCGCGGCGCGGGCCTCGGAGATGACGCCCTCGGCCCACCCGCGAGGGCCGCAGACGTAGAGGTCGCTGTCGGCGATCGCCGGCACCAGCGCGAGGAGGTCGAGCCCCTGGCGCTCGGCCGACGGCGTCAGCCAGCCACGACCACGGCCTCCGGGCACCGTGATCAGCGTCGCTCCGCGCCGGTGGCACAGCTCGCGGACCTCGTCGAGGAGCCACCCCTCGGCGGGGCCCTGCGTGCGGAGCACCACGGTGGCCTCGCCCGGCCGGAACGTCGCCGACTCGAGCAGCGACCGGATCGGCGTGACGCCGATACCCGCCGCGACGAGCGTCAGGCGACGACGGCTGCGGGATGCCTCGCTGAAGATGCCGTACGGCCCCTCGAGCGCGACGCGGGTGCCCGGGCGGATGCCGGCGAGGCTCGCCGACCCGTCGCCGAGCGCCCGCACGGTGATGCGGAGCCGGTCGGCGCGGGGGGCGGCGGACAGCGAGTACGGGTGCGCCTGCCACCACTGGCCGGCCGCGAGGAAGCGCCAGATGAAGAACTGCCCGCCGGTCGCGCGGAGCGCGCCGAGCCGCCGGCCGTGCATGGTGACCGACACGACGCCGTCGCCGGGGTCGCCGACGGGGTCGATGCGCTCGACGACGAGCCCGTGCCGGAACGTCGCCACGAGCGGCGCCACGACCCGCCAGCCGACCACGGCCGCGAACGTGCCGAACGTGATCGCGAGCCAGTACGCCCACTGCCAGGTGCCGACGACGAACAGGCCGCCGACGCCGAACTGGTGCGGCAGCGCGGCGAGGACCGCGACGTAGACGAGCAGGTGGATGACGTGCCATACCTCGTACCGGAGCCTCCGGCGCACGGCGACGAGCGAGCTCGCCACGACCGCGAGGAACAGCGCGAACCCGAGGACGGCGAGCGGCAGGTCGGGGAGGAGCCAGATCGCGACGGCCTCGGCGACGAGGCCGACCCCGTCGGCGATCGCGTACCCCGCGAGCAGCAGCACGCCGTGGGCGAGGAGCAGGAGGAGGACGGGCTTGCCGAGCCGAGTGTGCAGCGCCATCGCGGAGTCGTGCCCGACCGCGCGCTCGATGAGCGGCACCCGGGCGGCGAGCAGGAGCATGACGAGCACGAGGTCGGTCGCGGCGAGCCCGGCGATGATGCCGAGCGAGGTCAGCGCCGAACCCGGGTCGCCGAAGCGCGCCGCACCGCCCTCGGCGAGGAACAGCGCGATCGCGACGGCGACGGATGCCACGGCCGCCGCCTGCAGCAGGTCGACGCGCCACAGCCGCCGCCCGGCACGCGAGCGTTCGGATCCGCCGAACGTGCGCGTGGGCCGCTCGAGGTGTCGAGCGTCGTGGACGAGGAAGGCCATGTCCCGATGGTGCGCCCGGGGTCTATCGACCGACGATGCGATGCCTATGGGCTCGCTGGGAACGGATCAGGCCACGCGGCCGAGCGCGAGGGCCGCGTACATGAGCGCCGCGACGCTCTCGCCGTCGCCGATCTCACCATCCCGGACCATCCGCATGACCTCGGCCCACGGGACCGCGCGCACCTCGTGGATGCCCTCCTCGACCTGGCCGTGCGCGTGACCGTGCGGGTCGCCGTGCGCTCGGGCCGCAGCGGGGCTCAGGCCGGTCGCGAGCCAGACGGACTCGGGTGCGCGGCAGATGCCGTTCAGCGCGCTCATCGCACCGATCTCGCGCCAGTCGTCGGCCTCGAACCCGGTCTCCTCGACGAGTTCGCGCCGCGCCGCGACGAGCGGGTCCTCCCCGTCCGACCCGCCCGCGGGCACCTCGATCGATCGACCCACGGTGTGCCGATCGACCGTGACGAGGAGGACCTCGTCGGCGTCGGTCAACGCGACGACGAACACCGCGGCGTGCCGCATCTCGACGACGCCGTAGATGCCCTCGCTGCCGTCGGGCCGGATCACGTCGTCCTCGACGACCCGGATCCAGGGGTTCTCGTAGACGGTGCGCTGCGCGCGGATCGGCCAGGTCACAGCTTCTCGATCGGGGCGATCTTGATGAGCAGCTTCTTCTGGCCGGCGGTGTCGAAGGCGACGTGCGCGATGCGCTTGGTGCCCTCGCCGGTCACCTGGCGGACGGTGCCCTCGCCGAAGTCGGTGTGGCGGATGCGGTCGCCCGCCTCGAGCGTGAGGTCGCCGTTGTCGCGCACCGTGCCCGTGACCCGGTTCGCCCACTCGGTCTTCGGCGCCGCCGACTTCGTGACGCTGAACCGTTCGAGGTCGCGGTCGCGCGTGCCCCACGCGCCGCCGCCCGCACCGCCGCCGAAGCCGCCGCGACGGGCGTTCAGGGCGC
>NZ_SDPL01000334.1 GCF_004135055.1 Agromyces binzhouensis
CCCGCGCCGCGCCGAGGGAGCCGGCCGTGATGGGCGGGCGGCACGGTCGCCTCCGTGAGCACCGGCGGGAGCCGGGGCGCGGGCGGCGCAGGCGGCGGGATGATCGCGGGCAGCCGGACGTGGCCGTCCGACACGCCGTCGTCCTCCGTCGGCGTGTCGTCCTGTGGTGCGTCGATCAGATCGCTCACACGTGGCCCCCGATGGCGATCCTAACCACGCCTGCCCCGGTCAGGTCGGGAACGTGGTCCCGCGGGTCGGCCTCCCGCCGATCACCGGCGGGCCTCAGGGAAGCGAGTCGAGCACGGGCGCGAGGCCCGCCTCCTCGATCCGGCCGGCGCGCTCGTGCGCGGCCGCGACGACCTCGGCCGGCGCCTGGCCCATCGCGACGGAACGGCCGGCGGCGCCCGCCCAGTGGAACATCTCGATGTCGTTGCGGCCGTCGCCGACCGCGATCACGCGACGCAGCGGCACCCCGAGCCATCCGCGGACCCGCTCCAGCGCGGTCGCCTTGTTCACGCCGTCGGGAGCGATGTCAAGCCATGCGGTCCACCCGATGGCGTAGCTGACGTGGTGCAGGCCCATCCGCTCGACCAGGCCGAAGAACTCGTCGAGGTCGTGGTCGACCGAGGTCGCGACGACGCGGGTCGCCGGCTGGCCGAGCAGCCCCTCGAACTCGACCTCACGAGCCCGCTCGAGGTTCCAGTCGGACATACCGCGCGTGAACAGCCGGTACCCGTCGGCGAGTTCGACGAGGAATCGCCCGTCGGGCAGTTCGTCGCGGATGCGCAGCAGCACGTCGGACGGGTCGAACGTCTCGACGTGCGCCTGGACCCACCCGTCGGGCGACGACGGATCGCGGCGCATCGTGATCGCGCCGTTCGCGGTCACGACGTACTCGGGCTCCAGGCCCAGGTGCTCGAGCACGGGCCGAGTCGTCGACCAGGAACGCCCGGTGGCGAGGGTCACGAGGTGGCCGCGGTCGACGGCGGACCCCACGGCGTCGACGACCGCGGGGTCGATCGACTCGTCCTCGTGCATGATGGTGCCGTCGACGTCGAGGGCGACGAACCAGCGCTCGTCGGTGATGGCGGTCATCGCTCGACGGGGCGGAGCACCTCGAGGCCGCCGAGCCAGCTGCGAAGTCCCTCGGGCACCACCACCGAACCGTCGGCCTGCTGGTGGGTCTCGAGGATCGCGACGATCCACCGAGTCGTGGCGAGCGTGCCGTTCAGCGTCGCGACGGGCGCCGTCCTCCCGCTCTCGGTGCGGTGGCGGATGTCGAGGCGACGCGCCTGGAACGTGGTGCAGTTCGACGTCGACGTGAGCTCGCGGAACGCCTGCTGGGTCGGTACCCACGCCTCGACGTCGAACTTCCGGGCTGCGCTCGAGCCGAGGTCGCCCGCGGCGACGTCGATCACGCGATACGTGAGGCCGAGGGCCTGCAGCATCTCCTCCTGCCAGGCGAGGAGGCGCTCGTGCTCCTCCTCGGCGTCGGCGGGGTCGACGTAGCTGAACATCTCGAGCTTGTCGAACTGGTGCACGCGGATGATGCCGCGCGTGTCCTTGCCGTGGCTGCCCGCCTCGCGCCGGTAGCAGGTCGACCAGCCCGCATAGCGGATCGGGCCGTTCGAGAGGTCGAGGATCTCGTCGGCGTGGTACCCGGCGAGCGCGACCTCGCTCGTGCCCGTGAGGTAGAGGTCGTCGGCGGGAAGGTGGTAGACCTCCTCGGCGTGCGCGCCGAGGAAGCCGGTGCCCTGCATGATCTCGGGACGCACGAGCGTCGGCGTGATGAGCGGCGTGAAGCCGTTGCCGACCGCCTTGTCGAGGCCCATGTTCATGATCGCGAGCTGCAGGCGCGCACCCACGCCCTTGAGGAAGTGGAACCGGGCGCCCGACACCTTGGCGCCGCGGGCCATGTCGATGCCGTCGAGCAGCTCGCCGATCTCGAGGTGGTCGCGCGGCTCGAAGCCGAACGCCGGGATCTCGCCGACCTCGCGGAGGACCTCGAAGTCCTCCTCACCGCCCGCGGGGACCCCCTCGACGACCACGTTGCCGATGCGCTGCACGGCGGTGGTGAAGGCCTCCTCGGCGGCCGAGGCATCCGCGTTCGCCTGCTTGACCCTCGCTGCGAGCTCCTGGGCCTGGGCGACGAGCGCCGCCTTCTCCTCCTTGGGCGCCTTCGCGACCTGCTTGCCGAACGCGTTCTGCTCGGCGCGCAGCGACTCGAACGCCGAGATCGCGGCCCGGCGGGCGGTGTCGGCGGCGACGGCGTCGTCGACGTAAGCCGGGGATTCGCCGCGCGCCTCCTGCGAGCGCTTGACCAGGTCTGGGTTCTCGCGGAGCAGCACGGGGTCGATCACCCGGCCAAGTGTAGTCGGGGCATCCGTCGGGCCCGTCGGCCGGCCTCAGCGGATCGTCGGGCTGCGCGGGCCCGTATGCCCTAGATTCGACGCATGAGTGGGGGCGAGAGCGAGCACGCGGATGCCGCGGGAGGCGACCGTCGCGTCGCCGTGATCTTCAATCCGGTGAAGCAGGGCATCGAGCAGCTGCGTCCGGTGGTCGAGGACCTGGCGGCGGAGCACGGCTATGCGGCGGCGGAATGGATCGAGACCGCCGAGGACGATCCGGGCACGGGGCAGGCGCGCGAGGCGCGCCGGGGCGGCGTCGACCTGATCATCGCCGCCGGCGGCGACGGCACCGTGCGAGCGGTCGCCGAGGGCCTCGAGGGCGAGCCGATCCCGGTCGGCATCGTCCCGCTCGGGACGGGCAACCTGTTCGCCCGGAACATCGGCATCCCGGTCAACGACATCCCGGGCGCGGCGAAGCTCGCCTTCACGGGCCGCGATCGCGCCGTCGACGTGCTGCGCGCACGCGTCCGGCGCGAGGACGGCTCGACCGAGACCGAGGTCTCGCTCGTCATGAGCGGCATCGGCATCGACGCGGCGATGATCGCCAACACCGACTCCGAGCTGAAGAAGCGGGTCGGATGGCTGGCGTACGTCGACGCGGGACTCCGCGCCATCCCGAGCTCGGAGCCGTTCCGGATCGCCCATCGCATGGACGACGGCCGGACGCACCGCTCGAAGGTCTCGAGCATCCTCGTCGCGAACCTCGGCTACCTGCCGGGCAACATCGAGCTGATCCCCGACGCCGAGATCGACGACGGCCGGCTCGACGTCGTGCGCCTGCAGCCGCGCAACGTCTGGGAATGGCTGATGGTGTGGCGGCAGGTCGCCTGGGAGAACCGGGTGCTCCGCAAGTCGGCGCTCGGCCGGCAGCTCATCGACCTCACGGGCGGCAACAAGCGCCGCGAGGTCGTCTACGCGAGCGGTGCGACGGTCGACATCGTGATCGACGGCCAGGCGCAGGAGTTCGAGATCGACGGCGAGGAGATGGGCATGATCACGGCCGCGCGGTTCGCGATCGACCCGAAGGCGCTCGTGGTCCGCGTGCCGGAGAAGGTCGCGCCGCGCGCGGCCGACGGGGCGAAGCAGCGCGCCGACGCCCCGAGCACCGGCCGGGGCGACGCGGAGTCGGGCTCCGAGCTCGACGAGGCCGACCTCGAGGCGGCCGAGG
>NZ_SDPL01000335.1 GCF_004135055.1 Agromyces binzhouensis
TGAGCGGCGTCTCCGCGCCGGGGACGAGCAGCAGCATCCGCGCGCCCTCGAGCCGCCCGGGCAGTTCGCGCGTCGACGCGACCGGCTCGACCGCCGGGATGCGGGCGCGGAGCGACTGCTTCACGGCCTCGCGCACGATGCTCGCCCAGCGGGCGCGTCCCTTCTCGGCCTTCGGGCCCTCCCAGCGGGAGACCGAGCGGGTCGCGGACCACGGCACGATGCGGTCGACGCCGAGCTCGGTCGCGGCCTGCACGGCGAGTTCGTCGCGGTCGCCCTTCGCGAGGGCCTGAACGAGCGTCAGCCGGGGCGAGGCCGCCGGCTCGTCGGCCACCGTCTCCACCTCGATCGCGAGCCGGCGCGGCTCCGCGGAGGTCACCGGGCCGTGCACGACGCGGCCTCGCCCGTCGCCGATCGAGACCTGCTCGCCGACGCGCAGCCGCGACACCGTCACCGCGTGGCGGGCCTCGTCGCCGTGGAGTTCGACCGCATCGCCGGGCCGCACCGCGGCGAGGTCGAGCGTCTCGTCGAGGTAGAGGTGGCTCATCGCGGCATCCGCCCCGCCGTCAGCCCAGGAACCGGTCGCGCAGGCGCGCGAAGAGCCCCTGCTGGAAGTGGCCGAGCTGCGGCGGCTGCGCCTTGCGCTGCTTCGCCAGCTGCTCGACGAGCTCGCGCTCCCTGTGGCTGAGCTTGGTCGGCGTGACGACGTGCACCGCGACCTTCAGGTCGCCGCGTCCGCTTCCGCGGAGGTGCGTGATCCCGCGGTCCTTGACGGTGAGGATCTCGCCCGACTGCACGCCGGGCTTCAGCTCGAGGTCGACGTCGCCGTCGAGCGCGGCGACCTTCGTCGAGGTTCCGAGCACGGCATCGGTCATCTGCACCTCGAGGGTGCAGAGCAGGTCGTCGCCGTTCCGGCTGAACACCTCGTGGTTCCTGACCTTGATCTCGAGGTAGAGGTCGCCGTTCGGGCCGCCGGCCGGGCCGGCCTCGCCGGAGCCCGGCATCTGCAGTCGGACGCCCGTGTCGACCCCGGCGGGCACGTCGACGGGGACCGTGCGGCGGGCGCGCACGCGGCCCTGGCCCTGGCAGGTGACGCACGGCGTCGCGATGATGGTGCCGTAGCCCCGGCACGAGCCGCACGGGCTCGAGGTCATCACGTTGCCGAGCAGCGACCGGACCGCCCGCTGGATGTGGCCGCTGCCGCCGCAGATGTCGCACGTCACGGGCGAGGTGCCCGGCTTGCAGCACGAGCCGTGGCAGGTCTCGCAGACCACGGCCGTGTCGACCTCCAGGTCGCGGTGCGTGCCGAAGATCACGTCGTCGAGTCCGACCTCGAGGCGGATCAGCGCGTCCTGGCCGCGCTCGCGGCGCGACCGCGGTCCGCGGCTGGCCTGCCCCGCGCCGAAGAACGTCTCGAAGATGTCGCCGAAGCCGCCGAAGCCGGCACCGCCGGCGCCGAACCCGCCCTGGCCGCCGAGGTCGTACTGCTGGCGCTGCTTGGGGTCGGAGAGCACGTCGTAGGCGTGCGTGACCTCCTTGAACCGCTCGGACGCCTCGGCGCCGGGGTTCACGTCGGGGTGGAGCTCGCGCGCGAGCCGGCGGTACGCCTTCTTGATCTCGTCCGAGGAGGCGTCGCGTGCGACGCCGAGGACCTCGTAGTGGTCGGCCACGTGAGGCGGGTTCCTTTCGATTGCCGGTGACGGATGCCGCTGGGCGGCCCCGTGCGGTTCAGTTCTCGCCGAGCGTGCGGGAGAGGTAACGGGCGACCGCGCGGACGGCGGCCATGCCCTGGGAGTAGTCCATGCGGGTGGGCCCGACGATGCCGAGACGCGACACGTCGCGCCCGGGGACGGCGAACGAGGTCGACACCACGGAGGTGTCGCCGAGCCCGAACGCGGCGTTCTCGCGGCCGATGCGCACGGCGATGCCCTCGTCGGCGGCCATCTCGCCGAAGAGCCGGAGGATGACGACCTGTTCCTCGATCGCCTCCATGACGCCGAGGATGTTCCCCGCGAAGTCCTGCTCGGTGCGCACGAGGTTCGCCGCGCCGGCGACCACGAGCCGGTCGGCGCGGGTGATCTTCGCCTGGTCCGCGAGCGTCGCGGCGAGGGTGTGGAGCACCTCGGCGTGGGCGCGGTCGGCGTGCTCGGTCTCCGCGGACAGCGCCGTCGCGGCATCCGCCATGGTGAGACCGGCCGCCACCTCGTTGAGCCGGTCGCGCAGCCGGGCGAGCGTGGACTCGTCGGCGGGCTGGTCGAGCTCGGCGAGGCGCTGCTCGACCTGGCCGCTGTCGGAGATGAGGATGCAGAGCACGCGCGTCGGCGCGAGCGAGACGAGCTCCACGTGCCGCACGCGGGCGCGGGCGAAGCTCGGGTACTGCACGACGGCGAGCTGGCGGGTCAGTTGCGAGACGAGGCGGACCGTGCGGCCGAGCAGTTCGTCGAGGTCGTTCGACTCGCCGAGGAAGGTCTCGATGGCGTGCCGCTGCGTGGCCGAGAGCGGGCGGATGTCGGTCAGCTGGTCGACGAACACCCGGTAGCCCTTGTCGGTGGGGATGCGCCCGGACGACGTGTGCGGCGCCGCGATGAGCTCCTCCTCCTCGAGGAGGGCCATGTCGTTGCGGATGGTCGCCGCGGACACCCCGAACTGGTGGCGTTCGACGATCGTCTTCGAGCCGACCGGCTCGCGCGACTCGACGTAGTCCTGCACGATCGCGCGGAGGACCGCGAGACTGCGTTCGGAGACCATGACCCTCGCTTCCCTCGACCGATCGGACCCGGACGACGCGTGCTTGGCACTCCGCCCACGTGACTGCTAATCATATCGCGAGATTCAGGGTGCACACCGTTGCCGGGCGGTCCGCCGCGCCGATAGCGTGTGCATCATCCCGTACCCCGCGTGGCCTCCCCGGCCGCGGCGCGTGCGCTTCCCCACATCGAAAGGCTCCCGACATGACCGACTCCAACCTCCCGCCGCAGGATCCGAACGCCGCACCGCAGCCGACTCCCGCCGCGCCGCTCTCGCACGAGCAGGACGTCCAGTGGGGCTCGTTCGCCCACCTCGGCGGCATCCTCGGCATCCTCCCGTCCCTCATCATCTGGCTCGTCTTCAAGGACCGCGGTTCGTTCACGAACACCGAGGGCAAGGAGGCGCTGAACTTCCAGATCACGCTGGTGCTCGCCACCGTGGCGCTCTGGGTGCTGACGACGATCATCACCGTCGTCACCTTCGGGTTCGGCGCCCTCTTCGGCTTCCTCACCTACATCCCGTGGATCCTCGGCGTGATCTTCTCGATCATCGCCTTCATGACCGCGAAGGACGGCAACCACTACCGCTACCCGTTCGCCATCCGCCTCATCAAGTAGGTCGCGGGGCGGGCCTTCGACGCGCCGGTCGGGCATCCCTCGACCGGCGCGTCGGCGTATGCCAGCATGAGGGAACGTCCCCTGTCCGGGCGCGACCACAGAGGAGCACGCATCATGTCCGACGCACCACCTCCCACCCCGCCGACGCCGCCCGCAGGCGGCCCGCCGCCGCCGCCGCCCGGCGGCCCGA
>NZ_SDPL01000336.1 GCF_004135055.1 Agromyces binzhouensis
CGACGCGGCATCCGTCGCCGCCGCGATGGTCGACCCGGCCGGCACGGGCACCGAGGCCGGCGGCTTGGCCGCGAGCATGCGCTCGAGCGCGAGTCGCGCCGGCTCCGCGACCTCCTCGCCGACCGAGATGCGGTTGACGACCCGCCCGGCGACGAGTTCCTCGAGCACCCAGGCGAGGTAGCCCGGGTGGATGCGGTACATCGTCGAGCACGGGCAGACGACCGGGTCGAGGCAGAAGATCTCGTGCTCGGGGTGCTCGGCCGCGAGTCGCTGCACGAGGTTGATCTCGGTGCCGATCGCGAACGTCGACCCGGCGGGCGCCGCCTGGATCGCCTTCACGATGAAGTCGGTCGAACCCGAGGCGTCCGCCGCGTCGACGACCGGCATCGGGCACTCGGGGTGCACGATGACCTGCACGCCCGGGTGCTCGGCGCGGGCCCGCTCGATCTGCTCGACCGTGAAGCGCTTGTGCACCGAGCAGAAGCCGTGCCAGAGGATGACGCGGGCGTCATCGAGGTCCTCGGCCGCGTTCCCGCCGAACGGCTTGCGCGGGTTCCACATCGGCATCTGCTCGAGGGGCACGCCCATGGCCTTCGCCGTGTTGCGGCCGAGGTGCTGGTCCGGGAAGAAGAGCACGCGCTGCCCGCGCTCGAAGGCCTGCTCGAGCACGGTCGTCGCGTTCGAGGACGTGCAGACGATGCCGCCGTTGCGGCCGACGAAGCCCTTGAGCGCGGCCGACGAGTTCATGTACGTGACCGGGACGACCGGCACGCGCCCCGACGCGTCGGTGGCGGTGAGGTCGCCGTAGACCTCCTCGAGCTGCTCCCAGCACTCCTCGACGCCCGACTCGTCGGCCATGTCGGCCATCGAGCAGCCCGCGGCGAGGTTCGGCAGGATCACGGCCTGGTCGGGGCGCGAGAGCATGTCGGCGGTCTCGGCCATGAAGTGCACGCCGCAGAACACGATCGCCTCGGCCTCCGGGCGCGTCATGGCGGCGTTCGCGAGCTGGAACGAGTCGCCCGTGAAGTCGGCATGCTGCACGACCTCGTCGCGCTGGTAGAAGTGGCCGAGGACGACGACCTTCTCGCCGAGCGTCGCCTTCGCGGCGCGGATGCGGTCGTGCAGCTCGGCGTCGGAGGCCTCGCGGTACTCGGCGGGAAGCGCGCCCTGGCGCGGCGACCCGGTCGGGATCACGTCGCCCATCGACGAGCCCGGGCCGTAGCCGGCGGGGCCGGAGTCGAACTCCCACGGGCCCTTCGCGAGGTCGGGCGTGCAGGTCTCGCCTGAGGCCTTGCCGGTGGTGATGAGCCGGATGGTGCGATCGACGGATGCCGCGAGGCGGACCTCGCGCTCGGGCGTGGTTGCTGTGGTGCTCATTGCGGTTCCTTGCTGTGCGTTCCGGGCCTGGTCGGGGATGCGGTGGCGGATGCCGCGAGCGGCGGCGCCGCCGGCGCCGGTGAGGGCGACGCCACGGGCGAGTGTGCGGGGTCGAAGCGGTAGAGCGCGGGCGGGCGGTGCCGCGTGCCGGCGAGGCGTTCGCCGGTGTCGATGAGGGTTCCGGACGCCTCGATCGTGCGGCGGAAGTTCGCGGGGTCGAGGCGTCGCCGGAGGACGGCCTCGTGCACGCGGCGGAGCTCCGCCATGGTGAACCGCTCGCCGAGGAGGGCATGCGCGATGCGCGAGTAGACGAGCTTCGTGCGAAGGCGCCGGAGGGCGTAGTCGATGATCGCGGCGTGGTCGAACGCGAGGTCGGGCAGCGCGTCCTCGTCGAACCAGCGGACGTTCTCGTCGGACACGGCGCGCTCGACCTCGTCGGAGTGCACGAGCGCCCAGTAGACGACGGAGACGACGCGCTCGCCGGGGGAGCGGTCGGGGTCGCCGAACGTGTAGAGCTGCTCGAGGTACTTCGGGGCGAGCCCGGTCGTCTCGTGCAGGGTGCGTGCGGCGGCGTCGTCGAGCGCCTCGCTGACCGGCAGCCAGCCGCCGGGCAGTGCCCATCGGCCGAGCCCGGGTTCTCGGAGTCGCCGCACGAGCGGGATGCGCAGGCTCGTGGGGCGTTCGCGGTCGTCGGCGACGCCGTCGGCCTGGTCGGGGGCGAGGGCGAAGATGACCGTCGAGACGGCCAGGCGTGCGCGCGCGTCGTGCTGCGACATCCGTTCGCCCCTCTCGCCGACGCTTAGAGTCAGCATGACGCTAAGTCGTTGGACGACAGCTTACAGTCACCATGACACGAACGCCAATCGCGTGACGCGGCAGCCGCGCGACGCGCACGCGCGACTGCGCGCGAACCCGGGCGCGCGCGTTGGTAGACTGCCCCCGACAACCGCATACCGGGCCATCGACGCATCGCGGGAGAGCCGGCGGTTCCTTGACGGAACATGCCGGCACCGAAGGAGCAAGCCTCCCCGCCAATCTCTCAGGTCGCATCACCGCGATGACGAGGCCGACTCTGAAAAGCGGATGCCGCATCGGCGGCTTCCCGCCGAAGGTGAAAGCACAGCTCCCCCGGGGCGTCGCGAAGCTCTCAGGCCCATGACAGAGGGGGAGTTCTTCCGCGGCGACCGCCGCGTGATCCGCGCGATCCTGGAGAACTCGTGACCGACGCACCCGGAACCACCGACCCCGGCACCACCGAGCGCCGCAGCCCCCTCGACGAGGTGCACCGCGCCGCGGGCGCGTCGTTCACCGACTTCGCCGGCTGGCAGATGCCGGTCCGCTACTCCAGCGACCTCGCGGAGCATCACGCGGTCCGCGAGCACGCCGGACTCTTCGACCTCTCCCACATGGGCGAGATCCTCGTCGTCGGGCCCGAGGCCTCCGACGCGCTCGACTACGCGCTCGCCGGCAAGCTGTCGGCGATCGTCGAGGGCCAGGCCAAGTACTCGCTCCTCCTCGCCCGCGACGGCGGCGTCATCGACGACCTCGTGATCTACCGCACCGGACCCGACCGCTACATGGTCGTGGCCAACGCCGCCAACCGCCACGTCGTCGCCGAGGAGCTGCGCGCGCGCACGGCGCCCTTCGAGGCCGACGTGTTCGACGAGTCCGACGACATCGCGCTCGTCGCCCTGCAGGGACCCGACGCGCTCGAGGTGCTGCAGCAGACCCCCGGCTTCGGCATCGAGGGCCCGGGCAACGACCAGGAGGACTTCGTCGCCGCCGTCGCCGCGCTGAAGTACTACCGTGCGATCGCCGCGACCTGGGAGGGCGAGCCCGTGCTCGTCGCCCGCACCGGCTACACCGGCGAGGACGGCTTCGAGCTCTACGTGGCCCCCGAGCGCGCGAAGGCGCTGTGGGAGGCGCTGCAGGAGACCGGCGGCCCGCGCGTCGTGCCCTGCGGGCTCGCGAGCCGCGACACGCTCCGCCTCGAGGCGGGCATGCCGCTCTACGGCCACGAGCTCTCCCGTGACATCCTGCCCGTCCAGGCCGGCCTCGGCCGGGTCGTCGCGCTGACGAAGGACGGCGACTTCGTCGGCCGCGCCGCCATCGAGCAGGGCCCCGCCGAGGGCGCGCCCGTGCTGGTCGGGATCACCGCG
>NZ_SDPL01000337.1 GCF_004135055.1 Agromyces binzhouensis
CCCGCCGAGGGCGCGTTCGGCCAGCGGCAGGAGGGCGACGCGGGCCCGATGAACCGCCAGGAGCGGCGCGCGCAGGAGCGCAAGGGTCGCTGACCCGCGAACGCGTTCGGACGGCCCGGGGAGACCCGGGCCGTCTGCGTGTTCCGGCGAGCTGCGGCCACCACCCCGCGGCGCGCTCAGCCGGATTCGCCCCGACCGTCGAGGAACGAGGTGTGCACCGGCCCCAGGCCCTTGACCTCGACGATGCCGCGTTCGGTGACGAGGTAGCCGGGCCCGAGGTCGGCTGCGACGCGATCGCTCAACTGGATCGTGCCCGCGGGCGCCGTCGACTGCATGCGGCTCGCGGTGTTCACGGTCGAGCCGTACACGTCCCAGAGGAAGCGCGAGTCGCCGATGACGCCCGCGACCGCGGGTCCGACGTCGATCCCGATACGCAGGCGGATGCCCGCGCGCCCACCGATGGCGTGCGCGGCCGCGATCTCCCGGAGACCGAGCGCGAGGTCTGCGAGCGCCGACAGGTCCGTCGCGCCGGACGGCCCGCCGCTGATCGCGAGGTAGGCGTCGCCGATCGTCTTGACCTTGGTCACCCCGAGCCGCGAGGCGAGCTCGTCGAACTCGCGGAGCACGTCGTTGAGGTCGTGCACGAGGTCGTCGGCGGACACCGACTCCGACAGGCTCGTGAAGTCGACGATGTCGGCGATGAGGACCCCGAGGCGTTCGTAGCGATCGGCGATCGGCCGCTCGCCGGCGATCAGCCGGTCGGCGATCGCGTCGGGCAGCACGTTGCGGAGGAGCCGGTCGGTGCGGTCGCGTTCGTCGGCCAGCGCGGCAGCCAGCCGATCGCGCGAATTCACGTAGGAGGCCATCGCGACGAACATGATGGTCGAGATCGAGACGATGTTCACCGCGAAGAAGACCGTGATCACGGTCGCGTCGAGCGGCGGCACCAGGCCGCGGAGCATCGGCTCCAGCGGGACGAGAGCCACCACGATGGCCGTGAACACGGCGAACACGATCCAGGGTCGCGATGCGCGCGTGAACGAGAGGGCCCCGATGGGCGCCGCGAGCGAGAAGAGGATGACGGCGCTGCTCTGCACGAACCCGCCGAGGGCCACGTGCACGAGCGGGGGCAGGAGCAGGAACATCACGAGCTGCGATGCGCGCAACCACCGATCGTCGTGCGTCCGCCGGAGCACGAGGAGCCCGACGACCGTCATGAGCACGTAGAACGACGGGATGCCGGCCGCGACCGGGCGGCCGATCGCGTAGTAGAACATCGCCCACGGCGTCACGACGGCGGCCGTGAACACGGCGGTGAAGGTCAGGACCGACTTCTCCATGCGGCGATCGTCGTCGTCGTCGATCGAGAAGCCGGCGGATGCCACGGCCGCGACCAGGCGAGGAATGCGGCTCGTCGGCGTCGAGCTGGGCTCCATCGCCTGAGCATATTGGATCGGGTCGCCGATCGGATCAGGTCGCCGCGGCGGGGACCGAACCGATCACAGCACGCTGATGACGCTCGCCCGCCAGCGCTGGTCGAGACCCTCCAGCCGGATCGCGACGGCGCGGGACCTCGCGCGCTGATGCACCATGACGACGGCTTCGACGATGCCGTCGGCAGGTTCGCCGAAGTGCACGCGGCCGACGGTGAAGGCGGGGCGCTGGGGCACGAGCCCCTTCACGCGGCGTGCCCGCGCGGCGAGGACGACGCGCTTGGAGAGGTTGCGGTACACGTCGTCGGTGACCCATCGCGCGAGCTGCTCGAGGTCGCGCGCGCCTGCGAGCACCTCGATCACGCAGTGCGTGAGGTTCCGGAGGACCGGCTCGGGGTCGGGCAGCTCGGCGCGCCCCGCCCGCTGCCGGGCGAAGTAGTCGTCGAGGTCGAGGCGGCGGGCACTCGTCCCGTGGATCGCGGCGCTGCGAGGCGCGCCGATCTGGCGTGCGGTCATGACGGCTCCAGTAGGGCGGGGCGGTCGGCGGGGGGTCCGCCGCGACGTGCCCCCTCTTCGGGGGTGTTCGGGTGGTCTAGATCGAACGGTAGGGGCGCCGGCGTGCGGGTGTCAAGGGAAATGGTCGCCTGTGGACAACCGCGTCGACGGGCGACGAGCGGAGGTAGCGTCGGCGCATGCGATGGGACCGGCTGTTCGACGATCTCGAGTCGCAGCTCGACCGCGATCGCCTCGAGGAGGCGCGGTCGCTCGCGATCGAGTCGGAGCGCGCGCGCATCGGTCGTCTCGGGCTGCGGGAGCGGATCGCGGCGATGGCGGGTGCCGACGAGGGGGCGATCCGGTTCGAACTCGTCGACGCGACGTCGATGCAGCTGCGGCCCACGGCCTTCGGTCGGGACTGGATCGGCGGCGTCCCCGCCGGTCGCCCCGACGCGCAGTGCGTCGTCCCGGTCGCGGCGATCGCAGCCGTGTCCGCGAGCCGCCGGCAGGTGGAGGAGAGCCTCGCCCCGCAGGCGGCGCCAGGCGGGCTCATCGAGCGCATCGGCCTGGCCTTCGCGCTGCGCGACCTCGGCCGGCGTCGCGCCGGCGTCGAGGTGCGAACGCGCGACGGCAGCGTTCACGGCACGATCGACCGCGTCGCCGCCGACCACCTCGACGTCGCGTTGCACGAGCCGGGCGTTCCGCGCCGCGAGCGCGAGGTCCGCGGCTACCGCCTGGTCCCGTTCGAGCGGATCACCGCCGTCGTGGCGGCCGACGCGACCTGATGCTCCTCAGTCCACCGGGCGCAGCCCGCCCGGACGGACTCCGGCGAACTCGATCACGTTGGCGAACTCGCCCTCGTTCCAGGCGACCTCGCGTCGGGTGGACTCGTAGCGCATCTCGATGAACACCTCGAGCTGCGAGCGCTCGACGCGCCACGGGCCGCGGTCGCCGATGCGGATGGCCGGAAGCTCGCCCGACATGACGAGCTCGTGCACGGCCTCGACGTCGACCGCGAGCACCTCCGCCGTGTCGGCGATGGTGAGGAAGCGGCCGAGCGGCTCGCCCGCAGCGTGGTGGACCATCACTCAAGTATCGGCGCGTGCCGCTTCGGCCGGGTGTCGTGTGGATAACTTCACGGCGTCCTCCCGGACTCCGGCGACGATGGGTGGCGGTCGCCGACCGGGTGTGCGACCAGGGGAGGAGCAGTGATGCCGGAACGTCCGACGCGGCCGGCCCGCGAGCGGCGGCGGATCGATCCGCGGCTGCTCCTCGGGCTCGTGCTCGTCGCGGGGTCGACCGTCGGCGTCTGGGCCGTGGTCGAGTCGCTCGACGACACGACCCGGGTGCTCGTGGCACCCGTGACGCTGACCGCGGGTTCCCGCGTCTCGCCGTCCGACCTCCGGGTCGAGCGGGTGCGACTCGGCGACCTCGTCGACGGCTACCTCGTGCCGGGAGACGTCCCGGACGACGGGCTCGTCGTGACGCGGACGGTGCGGGCGGGCGAACTCGTGCCCGCGGCATCCGTCGCCGACGTCGCCGTCGTCGGCACCGCGACCGTCGTCGTGCCGAGCCGCGGCCTGCTCGCGCGCGAGATCG
>NZ_SDPL01000338.1 GCF_004135055.1 Agromyces binzhouensis
GGCGGTGCCGGTGGCGTGCAGCCGGGCGCTCTCGTGGGCGACGGGCGTGCCGGCGACGGCGCCGGCGGGGCGGTCCGAGAGCTCGCTCATGCGGGCACCCCCTCGCGTGCGGTCCGTCGATGCAGGCGCAGCAGCGACTGCGCGAGCATCGCGGACCGGTACTCGGCGCTCGCGCGGTGGTCCGACATGGGGTGCCTTCGCCGGCGAGCACGGATGCCGCCTCCCGCACGGTGTCGGCGGACCACTCGCGTCCGACGAGCGCGGCCTCGGTCGCGCGTGCGCGGATCGGCGTCGCGGCGACGCCGCCGAGGCCGATGCGCGCCGACGCGACCGTGCCCCGGTCCTCGTCGAGGTCGATCGCGAACGCCACGGCGACGCTCGAGATGTCGTCGTAGCGGCGCTTGGCGACCTTGTGGAACGCGGTGAGGTTGGCCGTCGGCTGGGGGATCCGGACGGTGCGGATCAACTCGCCCGGCCGGCGGACGGTCTCGCGGTACCCGGTGAAGTAGTCGGCGAGGTCGACCTCGCGCTCGCCGTCTGGCGAGGCGAGCACGAGCCGCGCCTCGAGTGCGAGCAGCGCCGGCGGCGCGTCGCCGATGGGCGAGGCGGTGCCGAGGTTGCCGCCGAGCGTGGCGCGGTTGCGGATGAGCGGCGACGCGAACTGCGGGAACAGCGCCGCGAGCAGCGACACGCGCCCGTCGAGCCGTCGCTCGACCTCGGTGAGGGTGAGCGCGGCTCCGAGGTCGATGCCGGCGTCGTCCTCCTCGAAGGTGCGCAGTTCGTCGAGCCGGTCGATCGCGACCGCGAGCGGGGCCCGTCGCCCGCGCAGGTTCGCCTCGACGCCCCAGTCGGTGCACCCCGCGATCGCGACGGCCTCGGGCTCGACGTGCAGGAGTGCCAGCGCCTCGTCGAGGGTCTCGGGTCGTACGAATCGCCCGCCGTCGCCCGCGAGGCGGGTCGCACGGGCGGCGGGTGCCGGATGCATGCGGCGTTCCGCCAGCGGGTCGTCGGCCCCGGGCGAGACGTCCAGCCCCAGCGCGGCGTCGCGGATGGGGCGATACCCCGTGCACCGGCAGAGGTTGCCGCTCAGCGCGTGCAGGTCGAAGTCGGCCTCGTCGTGCGCGACCGACGCGGTGGGGCCTGCATCCGTGGCGGACGCCGTCGCGCCCGGGGCATCCGCGCCGTTGCGCACGCGGTAGAACTCGGCGGCCATGCTGCAGGCGAAGCCGGGCGTGCAGTACCCGCACTGCGAGCCGCCCGCCTCGGCGAGCGCCGACTGCACCGGATGCATCCGCTCCGGCGTGCCGAGCCCCTCGGCGGTCACGACCTCCTGGCCGTCGAGCGCCGCGGCCGGCATGAGGCACGCGTTCACCGCCGTCCAGGCGGTCCCGCCGTCCTCGCCCGGCGTGGCGAGCAGCACGGCGCACGCGCCGCACTCGCCCTCGGCGCAGCCCTCCTTCGCGCCGGTCAGGCCGATCGACCTGAGCCAGTCGAGCGCGGTGGTGTGGGCCGCGATGCCCGTGGTGTCCCGCGGCCGGCCGTTGACGGTGACGACGATATCCATGCCTGGCTCCCCCTGTTCCGGAGTCTACGCCGCGCGCGCGGGCGCACTCCCGTCCCGCTCATGCGCGCACGCCGGTTCCGGCCCGCGCGCTTGTGCGCGAAGATGAGGAACGAGGCCCGGATCACCACCCCGCAGCGAAGCGGAAGGGAGCGGCAGCCGCATGAGCATCGAGATCGCCCGAGTCGACGGCGTCGCCGACGACGATGACGTCCTGACCGAGGAGGCGCTCGCGTTCGTCGAGGAACTGCACCACCGGTTCGACGCGCGACGACGTGACCTGCTCGTCGCGCGCGCCGAGCGCCGAGCGCGGATCGCGCGCGGTGAGCCGCTGGACTTCCTCGCCGAGACCCGCGAGGTGCGCGAGTCGGAGTGGCGGGTGCCGCCGCCGCCCGAGGCGCTCGCCGACCGCCGCGTCGAGATCACGGGCCCCGCGTCGCCGGCCAAGATGGCCATCAACGCGCTCAACTCGGGTGCCAGGGTCTGGCTCGCCGACCTGGAGGATGCCTCGAGCCCGACCTGGGAGAACGTCGTCGGGAGCGTGCGGAACCTGCGCGAGGCCGCGCGCGGCACGCTGGCGTGGACCTCGCCGGACGGCCGGGAGTACGCGCTCCGCGACGACGTCCGGCGGCCGACCGTGGTCACGCGCCCGCGCGGCTGGCACCTCCCGGAGAAGCACGTCCTGGTCGACGGCGAGCGGGCGTCCGGGTCGCTCGTCGACTTCGGGCTGCACTTCGCGCACACCGCGAACGCGCTCATCGAGCACGGTGCCGGCCCGTACTACTACCTGCCGAAGCTCGAGAGCCACCTCGAGGCGCGACTCTGGAACGACGTGTTCGCGTTCTCCGAGGAGCGCATGGCGCTGCCGGCCGGAAGCATCCGCGCGACGGTGCTCATCGAGACGATCCCGGCCGCGTTCGAGATGGACGAGATCCTGTACGAGCTCCGCGACCACGCGTCGGGCCTCAACGCCGGGCGATGGGACTACCTCTTCAGCATCATCAAGGTGTTCCGCGACGCGGGCCCCGAGTTCATCGTGCCCGACCGCGCGTCGGTGTCGATGACGGCGCCGTTCATGCGCGCCTACACCGAGCTGCTCGTGAAGACCTGCCACCGCCGCGGCGCGGTCGCCATGGGCGGCATGGCGGCGTTCGTGCCGAACCGCGCCGACCCCGAGGCCACCGCGGTCGCGTTCGAGAAGGTCCGGGCCGACAAGACCCGCGAGGCGGCGGACGGATTCGACGGCTCCTGGGTCGCGCATCCCGACCTCGTGCCGGTCTGCCGCGAGGTCTTCGACGACGTGCTCGGCGACCGGCCCAACCAGCTCGACCGGCAGCGGCCGGAGGTGGAGGTCTCGGCCGCCGAGCTCCTCGACGTCGCCGCGACCGGCGGAGCGGTGACCGAGGCCGGCCTCCGCACGAACCTGTCGGTCGGCGTGGCGTACACCGCGGCGTGGCTGGCCGGCAGCGGCGCGGTCGCCCTGCACAGCCTGATGGAGGACGCCGCGACGGCCGAGATCTCGCGGTCGCAGGTGTGGCAGCAGCTGCAGCACGGAGTGGTCCTCGCCGACACGGGCCGGACCATGACGCCCGAGCTCGTGCGCGAGGTGCTCGACGAGGAGGTGGCGGCGCTCGCCGCCGACGTGCCGCGCGACCGGTTCGCGCAGTACTACGAACCCGCCGCGCGCCTCGTCGCCGACCTCGTCCTCGCCGACGACTACGTCGACTTCCTCACGCTGCCCGCCTACGAGCTGCTGGCCTGAGCCGTGCGGACCGCGCTGCCCTCCGCCCTGTCGGCCTCGATCGACGCCCGCCTCGCCGAGACGGACCGCCTGCTCGCGACGGCCTACCCGGGCGACGACGGGTCGCGGCAGCCCGTGCACACGGTCTACGTGCCCGGCGACACGATCACGCCGGACCTGCCCGCGGTGTGGGGGAGAGCGGCGCTCGCGGCCGCGGCATCGG
>NZ_SDPL01000339.1 GCF_004135055.1 Agromyces binzhouensis
GCGGCGGCCGACCTCGAGCCGCGCGACGCGGAGCTGTTCGAGGCGCTGCGTGCCTGGCGCGCCTCGGAGGCGCGCGAGCAGGGGGTCCCCGCCTACATCGTGTTCGGCGATGCCACCCTGCGGGCGGTCGCGGTGCGCCGGCCGGCCGCGATCGGCGAGCTCGACGGCATCTCGGGCATCGGCGCGAAGAAGCTCGACGCCTACGGCGAGGCGCTCGTGCGCGTCGTGGCGGAGCACGCCGGCTGAACGGGGGCCGGATCGCGACACGAGGCGGACGACCCTCGCGCTCGCGGGTCCGCCATCGCTAGCATCAGGGCCATGGGCCGTCACGGCGGCGGCGCGATTCGGGGGAGCGCATGTCCACAGCACAGGGAAGCCGTCCGGTCACGATCACGATCGTCGGGGTCCTCGCCTTCATCGCGGGCGCGATCGACATGGTGTCCGGAGTGATCCTCTTCTTCCTCCTCCCGGTGCAGGAGGTCGTCGACGGCTTCGGCGGGACCGGCCCGCTCATCACCGCGGCGATCGGCTCGATCATCGTCGGCCTCATCACCGCAGTCCTCGCGGGCGGACTCCTCCGCGGGAGCCAGCCGGCGCGACTCATCGTGACCGTGCTCCAGGTGCTCACGATCATCGGGTCGCTGTTCCTGGCGGTCGCCTACCTCGGCATCCCGGTCGGCGAGTGGATCGGCCTCGCGGTCTCGGCCCTCGTCGTGATCCTGCTCTGGACCCCGAAGGCGAGTGCGTTCTTCACGCGGTGACGACCCGGCGCCGCCGAGCCGACGACACGACGACAC
The DNA here is from genome assembly GCF_004135055.1 of Agromyces binzhouensis. Classification (GTDB taxonomy): domain Bacteria; phylum Actinomycetota; class Actinomycetes; order Actinomycetales; family Microbacteriaceae; genus Agromyces; species Agromyces binzhouensis. The sequence goes on from NZ_SDPL01000339.1 coordinate 798, forward strand.
GACGACACGAGGAGGACGCATGAGTGGACAGGGCATCGAGGGGGTCCGGCGACCGGCAGCGGTGACGGTGGTGGGCGCCCTCGTCTGGGTGAACGCCGCGCTCGACCTGGTGGCGGGGTTCTTCCTGCTGATCCTCGCGACGATCGGCGGTGACGATGCGGCGACGCGCACGACGTGGGCGATCATGGGCTCGGTCTCGCTCGTGCTCGGCGCGATCGCGGCGGTCGTCGCGTTCGGGCTCATGCGCGGCAATTCCGTGGCGCGCATCGCGATCACCGTGATCGAGGTGTTCTCGATCATCGCGTCGGTGAGCGCCGCGATCGCGAACCCCGCGAGTGCGGTGAACGAGATCGTGAGCGCCCTGATCGCCGTCGCCATCCTGCTGCTGCTGTGGTCGGGCGAGGCGACCCGCTTCTTCCGCGGCCTGGCGCCGGACCAGCCGTCGGAGCCGTGAACGGCCCCGAATCCTTGTCGATCATCCAAGATCGAGTGGCGGTCGGTTTGTAGGGTTCCGCAAGCGGGTTCGGATGGCCCGAACCGGTGTTTGTAGGCGACGAACGCAGTTCTCCGCCCGTCGCGACGACCGCCGTACCGTGGAATCAGCCCTATCCCGCGTACGAAGGACGAACCGACGATGGTCGACACGGCATCCCGAACCGACGCTGCACCCGCGCCCAAGGCCGAGCGCCCCGCGACCGCCGAAGGCGCGGCGGCAGCCACTCCTGCGAACACGTCGATCGACGCGAGCGACGCTCCCGTCGTCGACGTCGACGCACTCGCGCGCCAGCTCCTCGGAACCTGGCCGGAGGCTCGGCTGGCCGCGCGCGAGCGCGCCGCGCAGCCCGCATTCCAGCGCATCGACGGCCAGGACATGGCGGAGCACCGCGAGCGCGTGCTCGGCCAGCTCAAGCTCCTCGTCGAGTCGGGCGCCGTGCACAAGGCGTTCCCGAAGGGCCTCGGCGGCGAGGACGACCACGGCGGCAACATCGCCGCGTTCGAGGAACTGGTCCTCGCCGACCCCAGCCTGCAGATCAAGTCGGGCGTGCAGTGGGGCCTCTTCGGCGCCGCTGTGCTGCACCTCGGCACCGAGCAGCACCACGAGAAGTACCTGCCGGGCATCATGAGCCTCGAGGTCCCCGGCGCGTTCGCCATGACCGAGACCGGGCACGGCTCCGACGTCGCGTCCATCGGCACGACCGCGACCTACGACCCCGAGACCGAGGAGTTCGTCCTGAACACGCCGTTCCGCGGCGCGTGGAAGGACTACCTCGGCAACGCCGCACTCCACGGCATCGCCGCGGTGGTCTTCGCCCAGCTCATCACCAAGGGCGTCAACCACGGCGTGCACGCCTTCTACGTGCCGCTCCGCGACGAGCAGGGCGCGTTCCTCCCCGGCATCGGCGGCGAGGACGACGGCCTGAAGGGCGGCCTCAACGGCATCGACAACGGTCGCCTGCACTTCAGCGACGTGCGCGTGCCGCGCGAGGACCTGCTGAACCGGTACGGCGACGTCGCCGCCGACGGCACGTACTCCAGCCCGATCTCGAGCCCGGGCCGTCGCTTCTTCACGATGCTCGGCACGCTCGTCCAGGGGCGCGTCTCGCTCGACGGCGCGGCGACCCTCGCGAGTGCGATGGGGCTCGCGATCGCCATCACGTACGGCACGCAGCGCCGCCAGTTCAACGCCGGCAGCGACACCGACGAGGAGGTGCTGCTCGACTACCAGCGGCACCAGCGTCGCCTGCTGCCGAAGCTCGCGACGACCTACGCGCAGGTCTTCGCGCACGACGAGTTCCTCGTCAAGTTCGACGCGGTGTTCTCGGGCGAGGCCGACACCGACGACGACCGCCAGGACCTCGAGACCATCGCTGCGGCGCTCAAGCCGCTGTCGACGTGGCACGCGCTCGAGACGCTGCAGGAGGCCCGCGAAGCCTGCGGCGGCGCCGGCTTCCTCGCCGAGAACCGCATCGTGGGGCTGCGCCAGGACCTCGACATCTACGTCACCTTCGAGGGCGACAACAACGTCCTGCTGCAGCTGGTCGCCAAGCGCCTGCTGACCGACTTCTCGAAGCAGTTCGCGAAGGCGGATGCCGGTGCGATGGCGCGCTACGTCGTCGCCCAGGCCGCGGACCGCGCCTACCACGGCACGGGCCTGCGTCGCCTCGCCCAGACGGTCGCCGACTTCGGGTCGACCGCCCGTTCGGTGCACGAGCTCCGCGACGAGGAGACGCAGCGCGAGCTGCTCACCGAGCGGGTCGAGACCATGATCAGCGAGATCGCGGGTCGCCTCCGCGATGCGCGGAAGCTCACGAAGCCCGAGCAGGCCGCCCTCTTCAACCGGAACCAGAACGAGCTCATCGAGGCGGCTCGCGCCCACGGCGAGCTGCTCCAGTGGGAGGCGTTCACGCGCGCCATCGCTCGCACCGAGGACGCGGGCACGAAGCAGGTGCTGACGTGGCTCCGCGACCTCTTCGGACTCGGCCTCGTCGAGCAGCACCTGTCGTGGTACCTCATCCACGGTCGGCTCTCGCCGCAGCGCGCGCAGGCCGTCACCGCGTACATCGACCGCCTGGTCGAGCGCCTGCGTCCGTACGCGCTCGACCTGGTCGACGCGTTCGGCTTCGCGCCGGAGCACCTCCGCGCGTCGATCGCGTCGGGCGCCGAGCAGGCGCGACAGGACGAGGCGCGCGCGCACTACGCCGCGCAGCGCGCGGCG
>NZ_SDPL01000034.1 GCF_004135055.1 Agromyces binzhouensis
GCGGCGGGGCCGGCGACTCGCTCCTCGGGCACCCGGCCGTCCGCGCCGCCGACGCGTACGTCACGGCCGACCTGCGACACCATCCCGCGTCCGAGGCCCGCGAGCAGGCGATGCTCGGCGGCGGCCCGGCGCTCATCGACGTCTCGCACTGGGCGAGCGAGTGGCTCTGGCTCGACGCGGCCGCCCGCGAACTCCGCGATGCCCACCCCGGACTCGAGGTCGTGGTGAGCGACCTCCGCACCGACCCGTGGGACTTCCAGGTCGTCCAGTGACCCGACCCGCGCCGAGCACCCCGACCTCGATCCGTCCCGTCCCGAACCCCACGAGGAGCACCACGTGAAGGCCAGCCCCGCCGACCAGGAGCAGTTGCTCCGCCTCCAGGCCATCGACACCCGACTGCAGCAGCTCGCGCATCGCCTGCGCTCGCTCCCGCAGACCGCCGAGCTCGCGTCCCTGGCGGAACGCGACACGGCGGTCCGCGGCCGGCGCGCCGAGGCGATCGGCACCCTCGAGGACGCCCGCACCGAGCTCGGACGCATCGAGTCCGACGTCGAGGTGGTCGAGAAGCGCATCGCCCGCGACGGCGACCGGCTGACGCACACGTCGTCGATGAAGGACGTCCAGGCGCTCGAGGCCGAGCTCGCCTCGCTCCGCAAGCGCCTCAGCGACCTCGAGGACGCCGAGCTCGTCGTGATGGAGAAGGTCGAGGCGGCCGAGGCGCACGTCGCCGGGATCGACCGCGAGCGGGCCGACCTCGCCGAGGCGACCGCGACGCTCGAGGCCGCCCGTGACGAGGCCGCCGGAGGGCTCGGCACCGAACGGGAGCAGGCGGAACGCGACCGGGCGACCCTCGCCGGGACGATCCCCGACGACCTGCTCCGCTTCTACGAGGACCGCCGGGTCCGAGGCGGCGGCATCGGCGCCGCCCTCCTCCGCCAGCGCACGTGCGGCGGCTGCACGATCACGCTCACCGGGTCCGACCTCGAGTCGGTCCGCCGCACCGCCGACGACGAGGTCGTGCAGTGCCCGGAGTGCGACCGGATCCTCGTGCGCACGGCCGAGTCCGGGCTCTGACCGGCGCACCCGGTTCGGAGCGGTAGCCTTGGAGGGCGAGCGGGTCGGCAAGACGGCCGCGTCGCCCGAGCGATCGGGTGCCGAGGAACGTCCGGGCTCCGCAGGGCAGGACGGTGGGTAACGCCCACCCGGGGCAACCCGCGAGACAGTGCCACAGAAAGCAGACCGCCACGGGCCTCGGCCCGCGGTAAGGGTGAAACGGTGGGGTAAGAGCCCACCAGCGGCCGCGGTGACGCGGTCGGCTCGGTAAACCTCGTCCGGAGCAAGGTCAGACAGGGGACCATGGGGCTGCCCGTCCCGTCCCCGGGTAGGCCGCTGGAGGGCTGCGGCGACGCAGCTCCGAGAGAGATGGCCGTCCAGCCGGTGTCGCGCAAGCGCCCGGTGAACAGAACCCGGCGTATCAGCCGGCCCGCTCGCCCCACCCGGTCCCGGCCGGCGCGCGGCTCAGAACCTCGCCGCGAGCGCGGCGGCGCCGAGGATGCCGGCGTTGTTGCGGTGCACGGCCGGCACGATGGGCGTCTTCAGGTCGAGCAGCGGCAGGAACTCCTCGTGGTGCTTGGACACCCCGCCGCCGACGACGAACAGGTCGGGGGAGAACAGGAACTCCACGTGCGAGTAGTACCTCTGGAGGCGCTCGGCCCACTGCTGCCAGGAGAGCTGGTCGCGCTCCATGGCGGAGTACGCCGCACGCGACTCGGCGTCATGGCCGTCGACCTCGAGGTGGCCGAGTTCGGAGTTCGGCACGACCACGCCGTCGAAGATGAGCGCTGAGCCGATCCCGGTGCCCAGCGTGGTCAGGATGACGAGGCCGTCCTCGTCCTTCGCGGCGCCGAACCGCGCCTCGGCGTAGCCGGCGGCATCCGCATCGTTGATGAAGTGGATCTCGCTGCGCAGTTCCTGCTCGAACATCCGTTCCGCCTCGAGGCCGATCCACTCGTCGGAGACGTTCGCCGCCGACAGCGTGCGGCCGTGCTTGACGATGGCCGGGAAGCACACGCCGAGGGGGAGGGCCGTGTGCCCGAGGTCGGCGACCTGGGAGAGGAGCTCGCCCGTCGCCTGCAGGATGTCGGCCGGACGACCGCCGGCCGGGGTCTTGACCTTGATGCGCTCGGTCACGAGCTCGCCGGTGCCGAGATCGACCACCGCGCCCTTGATTCCGGTGCCTCCGATGTCGATGCCGATCGCCCGCTCAGTCGCCATGGCGACACGATACCGCGCGGCCGGCGCGAGCCCGTGACGACGCGATCGCCCGGCGCCGGGTCAGGGGAGCGTCAGGATCTCCGCCCCGCGCTCGGTGACGACGAGCGTGTGCTCGAACTGCGCGGTCAGCGACCGGTCGCGCGTGACCACGGTCCAGTCGTCCGCCCAGACGTCCCACTCGGTCGTCCCGAGCGTCAGCATCGGCTCAATCGTGAACACCATGCCCGCCTCCAGCACGGCGGTCGCGGCCGGGTCGTCGAAGTGCGGGATCACGAGCCCCGTGTGGAACGCCCGGCCGACACCGTGCCCCGTGTAGTCGCGCACCACGCCGTAGCCGAACCGCTTCGCGTACGACTCGATCGCCCGGCCGATGACGTTCACCTGCCGGCCTGGGGCGACGGCGCGGATGCCGCGGGCCAGCGCCTCGCGCGTGCGGTCGACGAGCAGCCGCACCTCCTCTTCGGCCTCGCCGACCACGAACGTGGCGTTCGTGTCGCCGTGCATGCCGTCGAGGTAGGCGGTCACGTCGATGTTGACGAGGTCGCCGTCGTCGAGCACGGTGTCGTCGGGGATGCCGTGGCAGATCACCTCGTTCACCGACGTGCACGAGGACTTCGGGTACCCGCGGTAGCCGAGCGTCGACGGGTAGGCGCCGTGGGAGACGACGTACTCGTGCGCGATCCGGTCGAGCTCGTCGGTCGTCACCCCGGGGCGGATGGCCGCGGCGGCGGCCTCGATCGCGCCGGCCGCGAGCCGCCCTGCCGCGCGGATCCGCTCGACCTCGTCGGTGGAGTACCGGTCGCCGCCCGTGTTCGGCGAGGGCGCCGCGCGGCCCACGTACTCGGGCCGGGCGATCGCCGCCGGCACGGCGCGCGTCGGTGAGAGTCGGCCGGGGATCAGGTGGCCGGCTGGGTCCTTGGGCATAGGATCAGCCTATGTCGAGGGACGTCGAGCATCAGTTCTGGTACAACCTCAACACGGGTGAGGTCGAGGAGGGGTTGGTCTCGCCGGCCGTCGAGCGCGTCGGCCCGTTCGAGACCCGCGCCGAGGCCGAGCAGGCCCTCGAGATCCTCCGTGCCAACAGCGCGAAGTGGGCTGAGGAGGAGGCCGCCGAGGAGTGAGCGGCCCGCACGGCCGCTCGGGCCGTCAGTACGAGTGCTCCTCCGTCGGGTAGGCGCCCGAGGCGACATCCGCGCGCCATTCCCGGGCGGCATCGCCGAGCACGCCCGCGAGGTTCGCGTACTGCTTGACGAACCGGGGGATCCGGCCGGTGGTCAGGCCGGCCCAGTCGGTCCACACGAGCAGCTGTCCGTCGCAGTGCGGGCCGCCGCCGACCGAGATCGTCGGGATGTGGAGCAGTTCGGTGACCTGCCGCGCCGCGTCCGCCGGCACCATCTCGAGGACGACGGCGAACGCCCCGGCGTCCTGGACGGCCCGGGCGTCGGCGAGCAGCTGCTTCACGCCCTCGCCGCGCCCCTGGATGATGTGGCCGCCCAGGCCGTGCTCGCTCTGCGGCGTGTACCCGATGTGCGCCATCACGGGGATGCCCGCACCGACGATGCGGCGGATCTGCTTGTGGCTGCGTTCGCCGCCCTCGAGCTTGACCGCGTGCGCGCCCGCCTCCTTCATGAAGCGGATGGCGGTGTGCAGCGCCTCGTCGGGCCCGTTCTCGTACGAGCCGAAGGGCATGTCGGCGATGACGAACGAGCGCTCGACCGCGCCGGCGACGGCGCGCGTGAGCGGGATGAGCTCGTCGACGGTGACGGGAAGGGTCGTCTCGTAGCCGAGCACGTTGTTGCCGGCCGAGTCGCCGACGAGCAGGAAGTCGATGCCGGCCTCGTCGAAGATGCGTGCGGTGAGCTGGTCGTAGCTGGTGAGGCCGGTGATCTTGATGCCGTCGCGCTTGGCGTTCTGGAAGTGCCGCGTGCGGACTCGCTTGGGGCCGCCCGTGGCGCTCGAGGCGCCGCCGTAGGGGTTCTCGGCCACGGGGGCCTCGGAGGGGGTCGCTGCGCCGTCGGATGCGTGGTCGGACATGGCGCCAGTCTCGCACAGCACCGCCGTCATCCGGGCGGGAGGCCAGGGCCCGACCGACTACGCTGAGAGCATCGAGGAAGGGTGTGCATGGACAAGCAGCGCGACTTCGTTCTCCGGACCATCGAGGAACGAGGAGTCAAGTTCGTCAGGCTCTGGTTCACCGACGTCGTCGGCACGCTGAAGTCGGTCGCGATCGCGCCGGCCGAGGTCGAGGGCGCGTTCACCGAGGGCATCGGCTTCGACGGCTCGGCGATCGAAGGGCTCAGCCGGACCTTCGAATCCGACCTGCTCGCGTACCCCGACCCGACCACCTTCCAGACGCTGCCGTGGCGGGGCGACATCGACCCCACGGCGCGCATGTTCTGCGACATCACCACGCCCGACGGCGAGCCGGCGGTCGCCGACCCGCGGAACGTCCTGAAGCGCACGCTCGCTCGCGCCGCCGACGCCGGGTTCACCTTCTACACGCACCCCGAGATCGAGTTCTACCTTCTCAAGTCGTCGAAGTACGGCCCCGAGGGCCCGCAGCCGGTCGACTCGGCGGGGTACTTCGACAACGTCCCCGGCGGCACGGCGCACGACTTCCGACGCCGATCCGTCCGGATGCTGGAGGACCTCGGCATCTCGGTCGAGTTCAGCCACCACGAGGCCGGTCCGGGACAGAACGAGATCGACCTCCGCTACGCCGACGCGCTCACGACGGCCGACAACATCATGACGTTCCGCACGGTCGTGAAGGAGGTGGCGATCGAGCAGGGCGTCTACGCGACGTTCATGCCGAAGCCGTTCTCCGACAAGCCCGGTTCGGGCATGCACACGCACCTGTCGCTCTTCGAGGGCGACGCGAACGCGTTCTACGAGCCCGGCGCGCAGTACCAGCTGTCGAAGATCGGCCGACAGTTCATCGCGGGCCTCCTCCGCCACGCGAACGAGATCTCGGCGGTCACGAACCAGTTCGTGAACTCCTACAAGCGGCTCTGGGGCGGCGACGAGGCCCCGAGCTTCATCTGCTGGGGCCACAACAACCGCTCGGCGCTCGTGCGCGTGCCGCTCTACAAGCCGAACAAGGGGCAGAGCGCACGCGTCGAGTACCGCGCGATCGACTCGGCCGCGAACCCGTACCTGGCGTTCTCGCTGCTGCTCGCCGCGGGCCTCAAGGGCATCGAGGAGGGGTACGAGCTGCCCTCCGAGGCCGAGGACGACGTGTGGGCCCTGACCGACAGCGAGCGCCGTGCGCTCGGGTACCGGCCACTGCCGGCGAGTCTCGACCACGCCATCGAGTACATGGAGACCTCCGAGCTCGTCGCCGACACGCTCGGCGAGCACGTCTTCAACTACGTGCTCGCCAACAAGCGCGCCGAGTGGCGCGACTACCGCACGCAGGTCACGCCGTTCGAGCTGGTCCGCAACCTCGAGATCCTCTGACGGTCGGCACCGGATGACGCGCACCGCCCCGACCCTCGGTTCGCTGGCGCGCGCCGGCTTCGACGACCTCGACCTCGCGGCGGCCGAGTCGGTCGAGCTCGCCGAGGCGGCCGGCGTCGAGCCGGAGGAACTCGTCGACGCGCTCGGCGCGGCCGCCGACCCCGACCAGGCGCTGGAGGAACTCCGACGGCTCCACGAGCGTGCTCCCGAGCCGGTTCGCGCCGTGCTCCGCGATGCCGCGGCGCTCGACCGCGCCGCGCGTCTCCTCGGAGCCTCGCGCGGGTTCGCCGAGTTCTTCCTCCGCAACATCGACGAGCTGGCACTGCTGCACCAGCGACCGGCTGCGCCGCCATCGGAGGCCGAGGCCGCGGCCGAGCTGGTCGCGGCCGTGGCATCCGTCGACGCGTCGCCGGCGCACCTGGCCGATGCGGGAGCCCGTGCGCTGCGCGTCGGATACCGGCGCATGCTCGCCGGCGTCGCGATCTGGGACCTCACGCGTGCGGACGCCGTCGACGCGCTGGACGTCGTCGCCTCGAGCCTCGCGGACCTGGCCGGGGGTGCGATCGAGGCCGCACTGCACCTGTCCCGGAGGCTCGCCGCTCGCGGCGACGGGGAGCCGGCCGCGCCCGGACGCTTCCCTGCGGCGCAGGTCGAGGCGACGCGCCTCGCCGTCATCGGCATGGGCAAGGCCGGCGCCCGGGAGCTCAACTACGTGAGCGACGTCGACGTCATCTTCGTCGCCGAGTCCGCCGACGAGGAGGCCGCGACGACTCCACGCGCGCTGGAGATCGCGACGAGGCTCGCCATGGCGACGATGCGCGCGATCGGCGAACCCGGGATCGAGCCGCCGCTCTGGGAGGTCGACCCGAACCTGCGCCCCGAGGGCAAGGACGGCGCGCTCGTGCGCACCCTCGACTCGCACCTGCAGTACTACGACCGATGGGCGAAGAGCTGGGAGTTCCAGGCCCTGCTCAAGGCGCGCCCGCTCGCCGGCGATCCCGACCTCGGAGCGAGATATGCCGCGGGCGTCGCCCCGAAGGTCTGGTCGAGCTCGTCGCGTGAGGGCTTCGTCGAGTCGGTCCAGCGCATGCGGGAGCGCGTGACCGACCACATCCCGTCCGACGAGGTCGACGTCCAGCTGAAGCTCGGCCCCGGTGGCCTCCGCGACATCGAGTTCACCGTGCAGTTGCTGCAGCTGGTCCACGGTGCGACCGACGAGGCCATCCGCCAGGCCGGGACGCTGCCGGCTCTCGCGGCACTCGCCGAGCACGGGTACGTCGGCCGTGAGGAGGCCGCCGAGTTCTCCCGCGACTACCGGGTGCTGCGCGTCCTCGAGCACCGGCTCCAGCTCGCGCGGCTCCGCCGCACGCACCTGATGCCTCGCGATGACGCGGAGCGGCGGGCCCTCGCACGCGCGTCCGGGCTCGGACGCACGGCCGGCGAGATCACCGAGACCTGGCAGGCCACGCGGCGTCGCGTCCGCGGACTGCACGAGCGCCTGTTCTACCGGCCCCTGCTGTCGGCGGTCGCCGCCCTGCCCGCCGAGGGGCTCGAGCTCACGAGCGCGCAGGCCGAGGCGCGACTCGCCGCCATCGGCTTCACCGACCCGCGCGGAGCACTGGCGCACATCGCCGCGCTCACCGCGGGCGTGTCACGGCGCGCGACGATCCAGCGCCACCTCATGCCCGTGCTGATCTCGTGGTTCGCGGGCGGGGCCGACCCCGACTACGGCCTGCTCGCCTTCCGTCGGATCAGCGACGCGCTCGGCACCACGCACTGGTACCTCCGCCTGCTCCGCGACTCGTCGGATGCCGCGCTGCGACTGACCCGCGTCCTCTCCGGGTCGCGCTTCGCCGGCGAACTGCTCGAGCACATCCCCGAAGCGGTGGCGTGGCTCGAGGACCTCGAAGAGCTCCGGCCGCGTCCGCTCCCAGCGCTGCGGGAGGAAGGCGATGCCGTCCTCGCCCGCCACGGCGACCTGGAGGCCGCGGCGAAGGTGATCCGCGCGATGCGCCGTCGCGAGGTGCTGAGGCTCGCCCTCGCCGCCATCCTCGACGTCTGCACGGTCGAGGAGCTCGGCCACGGCCTGAGCGACGTCGCCGAGGCCCACCTGCAGTCGCTGCTCCGTGCGATCCGACGCGGCGACGACGGCATCGAGTTCGCCGTGGTCGGCATGGGTCGGTTCGGGGGCCGCGAGCTCGGGATCGGCTCCGACACCGACATCCTCTACGTCTACCGCCCGACGACCGCCGAACCGGATGCCGCGCACACCCGCGCGCTGAAGATCGTCTCGGAGCTCGTCCGGACGAGCGAGGACGCGCGGCTGCCGTTCGAACTCGACGCGGGCCTTCGGCCCGAGGGCCGGAACGGGGTGATCGCACGCTCGCTCGAGGCGTACCGGGCGTACTACGCCCGCTGGTCGCTCACCTGGGAGGCCCAGGCGCTGCTGCGTGCGCGCGGCGTCGCCGGAGACCGGGCGCTCATCGAGGCGTTCACCGAACTCGCGGACACCGTCCGCTACCCGACGACGATCGCCGAGCAGGAGGTGCGCGAGGTCAAGCGCATCAAGGCACGCGTCGAGAACGAGCGCCTGCCGCAGGGCGCCGACCCGACGCGGCACCTGAAGCTCGGGCGCGGTTCGCTGAGCGACGTCGAGTGGTTCGTGCAGTTGATCCAACTGGAGCACGCGTCCGAGGTCCCGTCGCTCCGGACCACGTCCACGCTCGACGCGTTGGCATCCGCCGTGGAGGCCCGGTTCATCGAGCGGTCCGACGCGGAGATCCTGCGCGCCGCCTGGATGTTCGCGTCACGTGCGAGGTCCGCGCTCACGCTCTGGCTGGACAGGACCACCGACGTGCTGCCGGTCGAGCGCACCCAGCTCGAGGGCGTCGCCCGCATCATGGGCTACGCGCCGGGGTCAGCCACCGCACTCGAGCACGACTACCTCGCCGTCACCCGTCGCGCACGGGCGGTCTTCGAGCGCGGGTTCTACGGCGCGCAGGAGCGTCGGGAGCCCACGGTCGGCTGAGGGCCGACCCCGCTCCCTCGCTTCGTGTCGACGCGAGACGCGTCGCACCACGGACGTCCTCGCCCGCCGAGCACACGAGGGCCCGTGTCGCAGAACGCGACACGGGCCCTCGGCTCTCTGGGGGATGGGGGGAGAGAGTCTAGACGCCGAAGTACAGCTCGAACTCGAACGGGTGCGGGCGCTGGGCCAGCGGCTTGAGTTCCTTCTCGCGCTTGTAGTCGATCCAGGTCTCGATGAGCTCCTTGGTGAACACGCCGCCCTCGAGGAGGAAGTCGTGGTCGGCCTCGAGCGCGTCGAGCACGGCGTCGAGCGAACCCGGCACCTGCGGAATCGCCTTGGCCTCCTCGGGCGGGAGCTCGTAGAGGTCCTTGTCGACGGGCTCGTGCGGCTCGATGCGGTTCTTGATGCCGTCGAGGCCGGCCATGAGCTGCGCGGCGAAGGCGAGGTAGGGGTTGCCCGAGGCATCCGGCGCGCGGAACTCGATGCGCTTGGCCTTGGGGTTCGTGCCCGTGATCGGGATGCGGATCGCAGCCGAGCGGTTGCCCGCCGAGTACACGAGGTTGACCGGCGCCTCGAAGCCCGGCACGAGGCGGTGGTACGAGTTCACCGTCGGGTTCGTGAAGGCGAGCAGCGCGGGGGCGTGGCGGAGGATGCCGCCGATGTACCAGCGCGCCACGTCGGAGAGCCCGCCGTAGCCGGCCTCGTCGTAGAACAGCGGCTTGCCGTCGTTCCACAGCGACTGGTGGGTGTGCATGCCCGAGCCGTTGTCGCCGAAGAGCGGCTTCGGCATGAAGGTCGCCGTCTTGCCCCACTCGTTCGCGGTGTTCTTGACGATGTACTTGAACTTCAGGATGTCGTCCGCCGCGTGGACCATCGTGTCGAACTTGTAGTTGATCTCGCCCTGGCCGGCGGTGCCGACCTCGTGGTGCGAGCGCTCGACCTCGAGGCCGGCCTCGATGAGCTTCAGCACGATGTCGTCGCGGAGGTCGGCGTGCTGGTCGACCGGGGAGACCGGGAAGTATCCGCCCTTGTACGCCGTCTTGTTGGCGAGGTTGCCGCCCTCCTCGGCGCGGCCGGAGTTCCAGGCGCCCTCGCTGGAGTCGACCGAGTAGAAGCTCGCGTTCTGCTTCACCTCGTAGCGGACGTCGTCGAAGATGTAGAACTCCGCCTCGGGGGCGAAGAACGCGGTGTCGGCGATGCCGGTGGAGGCGAGGTACTTCTCGGCCTTCTTGGCGACCTGGCGCGGGTCCTTGCCGTAGATCTCGCCGTTGCGCGGGTTGTAGATGTCGAAGACCATGATCAGCGTCCGCTCGGCGCGGAACGGGTCGATGTAGGCCGTCGAGACGTCGGGGATCAGCTGCATGTCGGACTCGTGGATCGACGCGAAGCCGCGGATCGAGGAGCCGTCGAAGAGCTGGCCGACGGTGAAGAAGTCCTCGTCGACGGTGGAGGCCGGGATGTTGAAGTGCTGCTGCACACCCGGGAGATCGGTGAAACGGATGTCGAGGAACTTGACGTCCGTCTCCTTGATGAACTTGAGGACTTCGGAAGAATCACTGAACATGTGACGGTGCTCCAAGGGCAGTAGATGGCGAGGACGCAGTCGTTCGACCGGTTGCGACGCTATCCGGGTGGGGTTTCCCTGCCGTGACGCCGATGTTTCGACCGTGTTACACGGTGCGCGATCGGTAGACTCGTCCGGTGCCAGACCCCGTGAACCCCACCGGCGACATCCCACCCAGCACCTACCCGGGCGAACGTCTCGGGCTTCCGGAGGAGGGGACCGGATCCGTCGGGCGAATCGGCCGCCGGATCGCTGCCATCATGGTCGACTGGCTCATCGCGAACGTCATCGCGCTGCTGGTCGGCCCGTACGCGTCGACGGCGCAATCGTGGGCGACGCTCGGCATCTTCGCGCTGATGCAGGTGCTCTTCATCCCGACGATCGGCGGCAGCGTCGGACATCGCCTGCTCGGCATGCGCGTCGTGCCGGTCCGCGGCGGGTGGATCGGCCCGTGGCGTCCGATCGTCCGCACGCTCCTGCTCGTGGTCGTGGTCCCCGCGCTCGTCTGGGACTCCGACCAGCGCGGTTTCCACGACAAGGTCGCCGGCACCGTCCTGATCCGCGCCTGACCGGCGTCCCGTGCCGCAGACGGGTGCGGCATCCGCTCAGGTGAACGGATGCCGCATGCTGTCGTCGCAGCTCAGCGCATGCGACCGCGCTGCGGGCGAACGCGCATCGGGTCGACGCCCTTCGGGATCGGCAGCGACGCCTGGAGCGAGTTCAGCCGATTGGTGACCGCGAGGACCTCGGGCTTGGTCAGGGTGCGCTTCGACTTCCGGAGCGTCGCGGCGAGCCGGTGCAGTTCGACCGAACCCTCCTCGTGGCCCACCGAGAGCGTTCGCACGGGAACGTTCGGCAGCACGCGCTCCACCTTGCGCTTCTCGTCGGCGAGCATGCGCTCGGTGCGCGACCGCGGTCCCTCGCTGATCAGCACGACACCGCCACGACCGACCGCGCGGTAGACGGCGTCCTGCGTCTTGCCGTTCACGGCCACCGGCATCTCGTTGCCGACCCAGTTGCCGCGGAGACCGCTTCGGAGCACAGCTCCGACCGCACCGGGCTGTCCGTCGATCTGCGAGTACGCGGCGCGCTCCGCACGCCGGCCGAGGATCACCAGCGCGATGAGCAGGCCGGCGAGCACGCCCGCGATGACCCACAGCGCGATCGTGAAGCCGTTGCCGCCGCTCAGCCACAGCGCGAGGCCGAGGCCGACGGCGACGGGTGCCAGGAAGCCGAGGAGCATGAGCCACTGGGCGCTGGAGTCGTAGCGGCGGGTCATCTGGAAGACCTGCCACATCTGCTTCATGCGGCCGGGCTCCTTCTGGGGCTTGGGAGCGGACCCGGCGTCCTTGGTGCGTGCCATGCGTCAAGGATACCGGCGGACGAGGCGCCCCTCGCACCGCGAACGGCGGTCCGAGGGGCGCCTCGTCACGGGACGAACCGCGTGGTTCAGCCCACCGCCTGCGCGAACCCCAGCGAGGCGTCGGCGAGATGCGCGAGTTCCCCGGGCAGCTCGCGGCCCTTCGCCTGCATCGACTGGGCCCACAGGCGACCGGCGCGATAGGACGAGCGCACGAGCGGTCCGGCGAGCACGCCCAGGAAGCCGATCTCCTCGGCCTCCGCCTTGAGCTCGACGAACTCCTCCGGACGCACCCAGCGCGCGACCGGGAGGTGGCGTGGGCTCGGCCGGAGGTACTGCGTGATCGTGATGATGTCGGTGCCGGCGTCGTGCAGGTCGCGGAGCGCCTGCGAGACCTCGGCGCGCTCCTCGCCCATGCCGAGGATCAGGTTCGACTTCGTGATGAGGCCAGCGTCGCGCCCCTGCGTGATCACGTCGAGGGATCGCTCGTACCGGAAGGCCGGGCGGATGCGCTTGAAGATGCGCGGGACCGTCTCGACGTTGTGCGCGAACACCTCGGGGCGCGCCGAGAAGACCTCGCCGAGCAGTTCCGGGTTCCCGGAGAAGTCGGGCACGAGGATCTCCACGCCGGTGCCCGGGGACTGGGCGTGGATCTGGCGGATCGTCTCGGCGTAGAGCCATGCGCCCTCGTCGGGCAGGTCGTCGCGCGCGACGCCCGTCACCGTCGAGTAGCGCAGCTGCATCCGCACCACCGACTCGGCGACGCGACGCGGCTCGTCCACGTCGTAGTCCGCGGGCTTGCCCGTGTCGATCTGGCAGAAGTCGCAGCGTCGCGTGCACTGCGAACCGCCGATGAGGAAGGTCGCCTCGCGGTCCTCCCAGCACTCGTAGATGTTCGGGCAGCCCGCCTCCTGGCAGACCGTGTGCAGGTCCTCGCCCTTGACGAGCTGCTGGAGCTGCCGGTACTCGGGGCCCATCCTGGCGCGGGTCTTGATCCACTCGGGCTTGCGCTCGATCGGGGTCTCGGCGTTGCGGACCTCCAGGCGCAGCATGCGCCGTCCGCCGGGGTCGGCGCTCATGCGGCCACCGCCCGTGCGAACTCGGCGTCGAGCCGTGCGCGCACGACGTCGGCGACGTCGGCGGGCGTGACCGTGCGGTCGAGCACGCGCGACATGGTGGTGACCCCGGCGTCGCGGATGCCGCACGCGATGATCTTCCGGTACGGCTCGAGCGAGTTCGAGCAGTTCAGGGCGAAGCCGTGCATGGTGACGCCCTCGGCGACGCGGATGCCGATCGCGGCGATCTTCTCCTCGACGCCGTCGCGCACGATCCACACGCCCGACCGACCGTCGACGCGCGTGCCGTCGATGCCGAACTCGGCGAGGACATCGATCAGCACGCCCTCCAGCCGTCGGACGTATCCGACGACGTCGATCGGCTCGACGAGGCGCAGGATCGGATATCCGACCAGCTGGCCGGGACCGTGCCAGGTGATCTTCCCGCCGCGATCGACGTCGACCACGGGTGTTCCGTCGGTCGGACGTTCCTCGGGCGAGGTCCGCTTGCCGGCGGTGTACACCGGCTCGTGTTCGAGGAGGATGACGGTGTCCGGCCGCTGACCGGAGACCACCGCCTGATGGACGGCGCGCTGGAGGGAGAGGCCCTCGCTGTACGGCACGGAGTTGGCGCTTAGCCCCGTGTCGACGTAGTCGAGCATGGGTTCAGTCTAGGCGGCATCTCGTCCTCCACCGGCCGGTGGTCTCGGGTACCGGGCACAGGGGGTCGCGCGTCGTGCTCCGTGCAGGGGCTTCGCGGCATGCTCTGTCGTCATGGTCCATCGTTCGCGACGCGAGGCCCGCTCCGCCGGCCGACGCACCCGACGTTCCCATCCCGAACCCTCGAGCGTCGAGCGTCCGATCGTCGCGGACGCGGTGCTCGGGGGATACCGGCTGCTTCGCAGGCTCGCGTCGGGCGAGCGCGCCGACGTGCACCTCGCGGTCGCCCGACAGGCGCCGAGCGGTTCCGCCGATGCACCCGACCCCGAACGCGCGCTCGTCGTCGTCCGCGTCTACGATCGCACCGCAGACGATGATGCGATCGCGACCGAGATCCAGGCGATGGAGCAGGATCCGACGGGCACCGTGCCGCGGCTCCTCGACGTCGCCGCGTTTCCCGACGGCCGTGCGTGCCTCGTCGTCGAACGCATCGGAGGACGATCGCTCGCATCGATGCTCGACGGCGCGAACCTCTCGCCCGGCCAGGCGGTCACCGCACTCGCGCCGCTCGTCGTCGCCGCGCGGGACCTCGGACGCCGCGGGTTCGTGCACACCCGATTCGCACCGTCGGACGTGCTCGTGGACGAGGCGGGCCGCCCGCGACTGATCGGCCTCGGCGCCCTCGAGCGGACCGACGCGCGCGTCCCCGCCGCCGAACGCGTCGA
>NZ_SDPL01000340.1 GCF_004135055.1 Agromyces binzhouensis
GCGCCGAGCGCGAGCGCCCCGTACGCGTCGTCGATGACGACGACCGAGCCGCGCGCGGGCGCGGCGTCGGCGAGCGCGGACGCCGCCTCGTCGAGGATCAGCCGGTCCGCGGCATCCGCCGCTGCCAGCCCCGGCGCCTCGAGGTCGGGATACCGGCGGAGCGCATCGAAGTCCACGCCGGAACCCTACCCGCGCCGCGTCCGGGAATCTCCCCCGAACGGGGCGCACGGCGGTCTCCGCAACCGGACTATCGTCGCGCCTGAGCCGGGGAGGGGAACCATGGCCGTCGTCGTCGAGCCAGCACCGACGGGGACCGCCGTCGGCCTCTCCGACTGGGTGGCGGCCCACCGTGCGCGTGCCGCGCACGTGCTCACCGCCGCGATCGTCGTGCTGGGCGCGCTCATCGCCCTCTCCGAGATCGACCGCCTCATCGCGGGCGTCCTGACGTCGGACGGGCGCAGTTCACCGCTCGGGAGCGTCATCGGGCCGCTCGCCCTCACCGGATCGGACGCGTGGACGGACTGGGCCTCGACGGCGATCTCCGCCTCGATCGGCGGGTGGGTGGCGGCATCCGTCCTCATCGACGGGGTCTTCATCGGCGCGTACGCCTGGATCGTCGTCCACGTGCTGCGGCGGATGGGGCTGGCGCGGCCGCGTCGACTGGCCGGGACCACGCTGCTCGTGCTCCTGGTCGTGGAGGCCCTCGAGGGCGCGGCGCTCCTCGTCGGCGCGGCGGCGCTCGTCGGATGGCCGTTCGGTCCCGCGGCCTCGGCGGCGCTCCTGACCGGTGGTCCGCAGCTCGCCTGGGTCGTCGCCGCGCTGGCCACGGCGAAGTGGATCACCGTGATCCTGCTCGCCGTCTTCGTCTTCCGCGATGCATCGGCCCGACGCACGATCGGCGTCTGGATCCGGCGACTGGCCCAGGCGGTGTGGCTGCACCGGCTCTCCGCCGTGCTCGTCGTCGCGCTGTTCGTGCTCACGTGCATCCCGACGGACGGCGTGCTCGACCAGCTGCCCGACCTGCAACGGCAGTGGGTGCCGCTCGACGCCGACTCGACGCGCCATGTCGCCGTCGCCCTGGCATCCGTCGGGATCGCGGTCGCCTGCGCCTACGTCCTCGGTCGCGCGCGGACGCGTGCACTGGCATCCGCCGTCATGGGCTTCGACGTCCGGACCGTCCCGTCGAAGCGGTCGCACGCGCTCTGGTGGTGCGCCCCGATCGCCGTCTGGCTGCTGCTCTGGCTCGCCACGGGGTCGGCCGGAGGCTCATGGCTGCCCGGGTGGTCCGCCGTGGCCTTCCTCGTCGTCCCGGCGGTCGTCATCGCGAGTTACCTGCTCCGACCGGATGCCGCGTGGCCCGTGCGGCGACGGCCCGACCGGCTCGACCGGGCGAGGTGGGCCTGGCTCACCGGCGACGCGATCGCCGTGTCGATCGCGTCGATCGCGGGCCTCGGGCTCGTGCGCTCGTTCACGGCACCGGTGTTCGCAGGATGGGACCTGCCCCTGCTGGACGCGTGGGCGTATCCGATGTCGGTCGTGCTCCTCGTCGCAGGCGCGGCGATGGCGGTGCTGGCGCCGCTGCTGCTGCGCGGGAACCCGACGGTCGCACGCCTGCTCGACCCGCAGGTCAGGGTGGACGAGGACGCCCCCGACCGGGGACTCAGGCTCCGGCACCGCCGGCTCGTCCTCGGGTTCTTCCTCGCCGGGCTCCTGGTGCTCGCGATCACCGGTGTCTGGCCCGTGCAGTTCGCGGCGTTCGCCGGCGCCCCGGCACTCGCCGTCCTGCTCCTCACGACCTGGGGTGCGGTGCTCGGCTCGTTCACGGTCGCCGTGCAGGAGCACCCGCCGGCGCCGGTCTTCCGGTTCCTGCGGCTCCGCGCCGACCCGGTGCTCACGCTCGCGATCGTCGTCCCGCTGGTGTGGGCGATCGTCGCGGCGGCGATCCATGCCGACGATCCGGCGCTCCACGCGACGCGCACCGGATCGCCGGCCGCCGCGTCGGAGACCGGGACGGACGGCGACGCCTTCGAGACGCAGGTGGACGCGCGCATCCGCGCCCTCGCCGCCGGCGGATGCACCGCGACGGTCGGCGGCACGACCTTCACCCCTGCACTGCTCGTCGTCGCCGAGGGCGGCGGGATCAGGGCCGCGTACTGGACCGCGCGCGCCCTCGAGGAGCTGGGTGCCGACGGCGAGTGCCTGGGGCGATCGGTCCTGGTCTCCAGCGGCGTGAGCGGTGGATCGGTCGGGCTCGCGGTCACCGCGATCGACCGGCAGGGGAGCGAGGAACTCGTCCAACTCGCCGGCCCGGACGCCGTCTCGACCGGGACCGCAGCCCTCATCGTGGGCGACCTCGTCGCGTCGACCACCGGGCTGAGGTTCCCCTCGGTGCTCGACGGGAGCGCCGAGTGGCGGGACCGGGCCTCCCTGATCGAGCACGTATGGGTCGGCGACGTCGCGGGCCTGCGGAGGCAGGTCGTGCTCGGGGCGTCCCCGAGGATCGGGATCCCGGTGCTGAACTCGACGGACGTGCGGTCGAAGTGCAAGGTCCTCGTGTCGAACGGGGTCGCCACGGACCCGTCCGTGTCGGCCGGCGCCACCTCGGCCGGGTGCGACACGGCGGCGACCGCCCCGGCGGCGAGCCTCCCGGTGTCGGCCGCGTGCTTCGCCGGGATGGAGTGGGCGACGGCGGCGATGCTGTCCGCGCGCTTCCCGGTGATCACGCCGGCCGCGCGGATCGAGCCGGGCGGTGCATGCGGCGAGGACGGCATGCAACTCGTCGACGGCGGATACGCGGAGGGCTCGGGACTCGGCACCGCAGCCGACCTCGCTCCGGTGCTCGCCGACCGGATCTCGGTGTGGAACGAGGGCGACGGCGCCGGCGGCCCACCCGTGGTGCCGATCCTCGTCTACCTGAAGAACTCCGGCGGCTACGACCTCCGCCAAGACCTCGAGGGCGTCGCCGCCGAACCGCTGGTGCCGCTCGTCGGCGCGGCAGCGCTCTCGAAGAGCGGAACCGAGCAGGTGCTCCGCCAGCGCATCTCCGCGGCGTTCCGCACGATCGGCGAGCCGGATGATCCGAGCGGCGACGCGATCGCCGCGGCCCGGGGAGTCCTTCCGGGACTCACCGTGGTCGTGGCACCGTCGACCGAGCCGGCGGTCGTCCCGCCCCTCGGCTGGGCGCTCAGCGGGTTCAGCATCGGAAGCCTCGAGCGCGGCATCGAACGTCAACTGCGGGAGCCGGACCCGGACGCAGGCGACGGCGCCCCGCCCACGTTGCGCACGCTGCTCGACCTCACCGGCTGAGGTCGCACCGATAGCGGCCGTCAGGGAGGTTTGCTAGCCTCGGCCCCCGAATGCGAGACATGGCGGGGCCACCGGGGGAGCGCCGCGCGGCGAGGGGATCGTCCACGCGGCGTCCGTCGTCTGCGCCGTCCGGACGTCGCCGGGCCGCTGCGCCGCCGCGAACGGGCGGATCATCCGTGCGCCCGCGCCGTCGTCGCCTCG
>NZ_SDPL01000341.1 GCF_004135055.1 Agromyces binzhouensis
GACGCCGACCTCGTCGTCTGCGCGACGACGGCGCGCGAGCCCCTGTTCGACGGCGCGCTCGTCCCGCGGCACGCGGCCGTCGTCGCCGTGGGCTCGCACGAGCCCGCGGCGCGCGAACTGCCCGGCGACCTCCTCGCGCGCTCGCACGTGATCGTCGAGTCGGAGCGCGTCGCGCTCGCCGAGGCGGGCGACGTGATCCTCGCCGTCTCCGAGGGCCGCCTGGCGCCCGATGCGCTGGTCACGTTCTCCGAGCTGTTCGACGGGCCGCCCGTGGCATCCGATCGCCCGAGGGTCGTGAAGACCTGCGGGATGGGCTGGCAGGACCTCGCCGTGGCGCCGCTCGCCCTCTCGGACGGGCGGGGCGGATGATGCGCTGGGCGACCGAGGACTGGCACACGGCGGGCGAGCCCTTCCGCATCGTGCTCGACGTCCCCACCCGGGGTGCGAGCGTCGCCGAACGCCGCGTCGAGGCCATGTCCGGCAGGGCCGACGCGGTGCGCCGGTTCCTCTGCCTCGAGCCGCGCGGCCACGACGACATGTACGGCGGGTTCGTCACGCCGCCCGACGACGACGGAGCGGACTTCGGCGTGCTGTTCTGGCACAAGGACGGATTCTCGACCGCGTGCGGCCACGGCACCATGACGCTCGGCGCGTGGGCGGTGCGCTCCGGGCGCGTGCGGGCGCCCGACGACGGCGAGGCGATCGTCACGATCGACGTGCCGAGCGGTCGCGTGCAGGCGCGCGTGCAACGTCGCGGCGGTCGGACCACCGGGGTCGTGTTCCGGAGCGTCCCCTCGCGCGTCCTCGCCACGGGGATCCGCCTGGCGACGAGCCGGGGCGAGGTCGACGTCGACCTCGTGTTCGGCGGCGCCGTGTACGCGACCCTGCCCGCGGCCGCGCTCGGACTCGAGGTGACCCCGGCGCACACGACCGAGCTCATCCGCCTCGGTCGCGAGGTCAAGTGGGCGCTGGACGACCACCCCGATGCGAAGCTCGCCGACGACCGCCTCTCAGGCGTCTACGGGACCATCCTCGTCGACGACCTCGGCCGCACCGCCGAGGGACCGTGGCAGCGCAACGTGACGGTCTTCGCCGACGGCGAGGTCGACCGGAGCCCCTGCGGATCCGGGACCGCGGCGCGCGTGGCGCTGCTCGCGCACACCGGTGCGCTCTCCGACGGCGAGGTGCTCACGCACGACTCGATCATCGGCACGCGCTTCCTCGGTCGCGTGGCCGATCGCACCGCCGACGGCGTCGTCCCCGAGATCACCGGGCACGCGTACCGGGTGGGCGCCTGCGAGTTCGAGCTCGACCCCGACGATCCCCTCGCGGCCGGATTCAGCCTGCGCTGAGCGCTCGGGTCGCACGGCCGACCGCTGCCCCATCCGCTCCGCCCGGCCTGCTCCGGCTTCAGAACACGAAGCCCTCGGGGAACGGGTCGTCGTCGTCGAGGACGTACTGGCCGAACCCGGTCACCCAGGCGCGGCCCGTGATCGTCGGGACGACGGCGGGCACGCCGCCGACGCTCGTCACGCGCAGCAGGCGCCCCGTGAACTCGCTTCCGATGAACGACTCGTTGACGAAGTCCGCGTCGAGCCGGAGCTCACCGCGGGCGTGGAGTTCCGCCATGCGCGCGCACGTTCCGGTGCCGCACGGCGACCGGTCGAACCATCCCGGATGGATCGCCATCGCGTGCCGCGAGCGCACCGCGTCGGACCCGGGGGCGATGAACTCGACGTGGTGCACGTGATCCGCGCCCTCGAGCTCGGGGTGGCGGGGCGGCGCCTCGGCGTTGATCGCCTCCATGATCGCGAGCCCGGCCGCGAGGATGTCGTCCTTGCGGGTCCGGTCGAACGGCAGGCCGATCGCGTCGAGGTCGACGAGGGCGTAGAAGTTGCCGCCGAAGGCGATCGAGTAGGGCACGGTCCCGTGCCCGCGCACCTCGATCGACGCGTCCAGCCGCTCGACGAAGCTCGGCACGTTCTCGATCGTGACGCGCCTCGCACGGCCGTCCTCGACGTCGACCCGCGCGACGACGAGGCCCGCCGGGACGTCGAGGCGGATCTCGGTGACCGGCTCGACCACCTCGACCATTCCCGTCTCGACGAGGACGGTCGCGACCCCGATGGTGCCGTGTCCGCACATGGGCAGGAACCCGCTGGCCTCGATGAACACCACGCCCCAGTCGGCGTCGTCCCGGGCCGGCGGCTGCAGCAGCGCGCCGGACATGGACGCGTGGCCGCGCGGCTCGTTCATCAGCAGGCCGCGGAGCCCATCGAGGTGCTCCATGGCGTACAGGCGCCGGTCGTTCATGGTGGCGCCGGGGATCCGGCCGACCCCGCCCGTGACGACGCGCGTCGGCATCCCCTCGGTATGGGAGTCGACGGCCGAGATCACCCGGCGCGCGCGCATCAGCGGGCCGCCAGGGCGGCCAGCGCCCGCTCGGTGTCGGCGGTGACCTGCGCACGCTGCTCCGCCGAGAGCGGACCGCGCGGCGGGCGGGTCGGGCCGCCGTACGAGTTCCCGCAGATGTCCATCGAGAGCTTGATCGCCTGCACGAACTCCGTCCGCGAGTCCCAGCGGAACACCGCGACGAGCTGCTCGTAGAGCGCCTTCGCCTCGTGCCACTCGCCCGCGGCGCAGAGGTCGTACAGCTCGACCGCCTCCTTGGGGAACGCGTTCGGGTACCCGGCGAACCATCCGACGGCGCCGTTGACCATGAGCTCGAACAGCACGTCGTCGGCGCCCGCGATGACGTCGATGTCGCACTGCTCCCTGATCTCGTAGACGCGGCGGACGTCGCCGGAGAACTCCTTGATCGCGACCACCTCGGGGATCTCGGCGAGCTTCGCGACGAGCGAGGGGACGAGGTCGACCTTGGTGTCGAACGGGTTGTTGTAGGCCATGATCGGCAGGCCGACCTTCGCGACCTCCTCGTAGTGCGCGATCACCTCCGCCTCGTTGGCCCGGTAGAGCGTCGGCGGCAGGAGCAGCACCCCGTCGGCGCCGTCCTCGCGGGCGTACTCGGCCCACGTGCGCGCCTGATGGCTGCCCACGCCGTGCGCTCCCGCGACCACGATGCCGCGCCCGTCGACGGCCTCGACGGCGACCCGGATCACGCGACGGCGCTCCTCGTCGGTGAGCGACGAGTACTCGCCGAGCGATCCGTTCGGGCCGACGCCGCGGCATCCGTTCCGCATCAGGAAGTCGACGTGCTCGGCGAACCGGTCGTAGTCGACCGCGAGCCCGGCCGGGGCGGAGTCGTCCTCCCGGAACGCGAGGGTGGTCGCGACGACGACGCCGCCGAGGTCCATGGTGCTGATCATCCGCTCGATCCTCCGAGTCGTCGAGTAATATGTCACATGCTACGTGTCGGAATCGACCGCGGCAAGCGCCGCGACCTCGCCGATCCGGACCGGCGCGAGCACCGGCCGGCGGTCGAACCCCACGGATGCCGCGGCACCGCCCGCCTCGGCCACGATCGCCTCGACCGCGCGAGCGCACGAG
>NZ_SDPL01000342.1 GCF_004135055.1 Agromyces binzhouensis
GAGCTGGCCGACTGGCTCGCACGGTCGACCGCGGCCGAGCCGGCGGGCCTCGGGCTCAGCCTCGAGGTCCTCGACGGCCGGGTGATCGGCGCGGGCATCGCGAGCACGACCGAGAGCGTGCGGCTCGACTGGGCGGCGGGCGAGCCCGACCTCGCCCCGTTCGAGGCGTGGCTGGCCGGTGCGGATCCGAAGGTGATGACCGACGCCAAGCCGCAGCTCAAGGCCCTGCGCCGCTCGGGCCTCGCGTTCGACGGCCTCGTCGTCGACACGCTGATCGCCGGGTGGCTCGTGCGTCCGAGCCTGGCGGAGAAGGACCTCGTCGATCTCGTCACCCGGTACCTCGGCGAGACCGTTCCGATGGCCGACCCGTCGCAGCTGGTGCCCGACGCCGACAGCACCGCCGGCGCGCCGGAGTTCGCGTGGTACTCGCTGCGCGTCGCGCCGCACGTCCTCGCGGCGCTCTCCGAGGGGTCACGTCGCGTCCTCGCCGACATCGAGATCCCGATCGTCGGCGTCCTCGCCGAGATGGAGCTCCGCGGGGTCACGGTCGAGCACGCGAAGCTCGCGGAGCTGTCGAGCCAGCTCGGGGACCGGGCCGCGGCGCTCGCGCAGTCGGCGTACGACGTGATCGGCCGGGAGGTGAACCTCGGTTCGCCGAAGCAGCTGCAGGAGGTGCTGTTCGACCAGCTCGGCATGCCGAAGACCCGGGCCACCAAGACCGGCTACTCGACCGATGCGGGGGCGCTCGCCGACCTCCAGGAGACGAACCCGCACCCGTTCCTCGGGCTCCTGCTCGAACACCGCGACGCGACGAAGCTCCGTCAGATCGTCGAGACGCTCGACAAGTCGATCCAGTCCGACGGCCGCGTCCACACCAGCTACGTGCAGGTGGGCACCACGACCGGCCGCATCTCGTCGACCGATCCCAACCTCCAGAACATCCCCGTCCGCACCGAGGAGGGCCGGCGCATCCGCGCCGCGTTCACGCACGGTCCGGAGTACGTCGAGCTGCTCACGGCCGACTACTCGCAGATCGAGATGCGGATCATGGCGCACCTCTCGCAGGACCCGGGCCTGATCGAGGCCTTCCACTCCGGAGAGGACCTGCACCGCTTCGTCGGTGCGCGGATCTTCGACGTCGACCCGGCCGACGTCACGCCGGTCATGCGGACCAAGGTCAAGGCCATGTCGTACGGCCTCGCCTACGGACTCAGCGCCTTCGGCCTCTCGAAGCAGCTGCGCATCGATCGCGCCGAGGCGACGCAGCTCATGAAGGACTACTTCGAGCGGTTCGGCGCGGTCCGCGACTACCTCCGCGGCGTCGTCGCGCAGGCCAAGCTCGACGGCTACACCGAGACGATCTTCGGTCGCCGCCGTCCGTTCCCCGACCTCAACAGTCCCAACCGGGTGCTTCGCGAGAACGCCGAGCGTGCGGCGCTCAACGCCCCGATCCAGGGCTCGGCCGCAGACATCATGAAGTTCGCGATGATCGGCGTCGAGGGCGAGCTGCGTGCCCGCGACCTGCGCTCGCGCATGCTCATGCAGGTGCACGACGAGCTCATCTTCGAGGTGGCGGAGGGCGAGGGCGACGAGCTCGAGGCGCTCGTGCACGACCGGATGTCGCATGCGGCCGACCTGCTCGTGCCGCTCGACGTGCAGGTCGGCCGGGGTCGTGACTGGGAGGACGCGGCGCACTGAACGCCCGGGGCTCGACGACCGCGAGTGCCCGGACGCGAGGCCGGCTCACGGCTTCGCGGCCGCAGCGTCCGCTCGTCTAGGCTCGCGGTCATGGTCACCGCAGTCCGCACCCCCACCGCCGTCGATCGCATCGCGGAGGAGTGGGTCGACACGCTCGTCGAGCTGAACCCCACGGTCGGCACGTACATCGGCCGTACCGACGAGGACCACCGGCTCCCCGACTTCTCGCCTGGCGGTCACGACGCGCGCATCGAGGCCGTGCGGACGGCACGAGCCGCGCTGGAGTCGGCGGCGATCGCCGACGACGTCGACCGGATCACGGTCGCCGACCTCGGCGCCGAACTCGGGCTCGAGCTCGAGGCGGACGCCGCCGGCCTGCACCTGCGCGACCTCAACGTCATCGCGAGCCCGGCCCAGGAGATCCGCGAGGTCTTCGACCTCATGCCTCGGACGGCAGACGAGGACTGGGCGCGGATCGCGACGAGGTTGTCGGCGGTCCCCGACGCGATCGAGGGGTACGTCGAGACCTTGCGCCTCGGAATCGAGCGCGGAGTCGTCCCTGCCGTCCGCCAGGTGCGCGAGGTCGCGGTGCAGGCACGCAGGCACGCGCGGCCCGACGGGTTCTTCGCCATGCTCGTCGGCGGGGCCGGCGGGGCCGGCGAGGCCGCGGGGGAGCCGTTGCGGCGCGACCTCGACATCGGAGCCGCGGCCGCGGCATCCGCCTACGGTCGCCTCGCGGAGTTCCTGGAGGGTGAACTCGCCCCGAGGGCGGGCTCGGAGGACGCCGTCGGCCGGGAGGTCTACGCGCTCCGGTCGCGCCACTTCCTCGGTGCGGTCGTCGACCTCGACGAGACGTACGAGTGGGGCATCGAGGAGCTCGCGCGCATGGTCGCGGAGCAGGAGGCCGTCGCGGACGAGATCCTGCCGGGGGCGAGCGTCGAGGAGGCCGTCGCGCACCTCGAAGCGGATCCGGCGCGCAAGCTGGTCGGCACCGAGGCGCTGCAGCGGTGGATGCAGGAGACGAGCGACCGCGCCGTCGCGGAGCTCGGGGCCACCCAGTTCGACATCCCCGAGGAGATCCGCGCACTCGAGTGCCTCATCGCGCCCACGCAGGAGGGCGGCATCTACTACACGGGTCCGAGCGACGACTTCACGCGTCCCGGACGGATGTGGTGGTCGGTCCCGGAGGGCGTCACGGAGTTCGACACCTGGCGCGAGAAGACCACGGTCTACCACGAGGGCGTCCCAGGCCACCACCTCCAGATCGGCCAGGCGGTCGTGAACCGCGGCTCGCTGAACACCTGGCGGCGACAGCTCGCGGGCACGTCGGGGCACGCAGAGGGGTGGGCGCTCTACGCGGAGCGGCTCATGCAGGACCTCGGCTACCTCGACGATCCGGCCGACCGGCTCGGAATGCTCGACGGGCAGCGCATGCGCGCCGCGCGCGTCGTGCTCGACATCGGCGTGCACCTCGGCAAGCAGCGCCCCGACGGCGAAGGGGCCTGGACGGGGGAGTACGCGTTCGACTTCATGGGCCGGAACGTCAACATGCCTCCCGAGTTCGTGCGCTTCGAAGTGCACCGCTACCTGGGCTGGCCCGGGCAGGCGCCGTCGTACAAGGTCGGGCAGCGCATCTGGGAGCGGCTGCGCGATGACGTGCGCCGGCGGGAGGGGGCTGCCTTCGACATCCGCGCGTTCCACCGGCGGGCGCTCTCGCTCGGCGGTGTCGGCCTCGACACGTTGAGGGCGGCGCTGGCGGCCTGAGCGCGCGCGCGTCAA
>NZ_SDPL01000343.1 GCF_004135055.1 Agromyces binzhouensis
GCGAGGCCCCGACCTCGCCGACCACGACCCGCCGCCTCGCGACGCCGGCGGCGGACACCACGCGCTCGAGCAGCGTCCGCCCCTCGACGCGCAGGTCGCCCTTGGCGATGCCGCCGAGCCGCTCGGCACGCCCGCCCATGAGGATCACCGCATCGACCACGACCACGCGTTCACTGTAGATCGCCCGGTCCGGGTCGGGGCGTGATAGGCAGGGGGCATGGGCAGGATCACCGCGAGGACGCGGGTCACACGGGTCACCGTCGGCGGCGCGACATCCCGGCGGGAGGACCACCTCGCGGTCGAGGAGCCGCTCGAGATCCGGGTCGGCGGGCGCCGACTCGCGGTCACCATGCGCACGCCGGGGCACGACGTCGACCTCGCCACCGGCTTCCTCGTCTCCGAGGGGGTCGTCTCGCGAGGCGACCAGGTCGCCGCCGCCATCCACTGCGGCGCACCCGGCGAGAACACCTACAACGTGCTCGACGTCGGCCTCGCGGCCGGCGTGCCGGCACCGGATGCCTCGACGGAGCGGAACTTCACGGTGACCAGCTCCTGCGGCGTGTGCGGCAAGGCGAGCATCGACGCCGTGCGGACGCGGTCGGTCTACGACGTCGGCGGCGACGCGCTCCGGCTCGACCCGGCCCGGCTCGCGGGCTTCCCCGACCGGATGCGCGCCGGGCAGGCGGTCTTCGAGCGCACCGGGGGCCTGCACGCGGCGGCCCTCTTCGACGGCCGGACGGGCGAGCTCCTCGTGCTGCGCGAGGACGTGGGTCGCCACAACGCCGTCGACAAGGTCGTCGGCTGGGCCGCACGCGAGGGCCTGCTGCCGCTCCGCGGCACGGTCCTGCAGGTCTCGGGTCGCGCGAGCTTCGAGCTCGCCCAGAAGGCGACGATGGCCGGCATCCCCGTGCTCGCGGCCGTGTCGGCGCCGTCGTCGCTCGCGGTCGAGCACGCGGCGGCGGCCGGCCTGACCCTCATCGGGTTCCTTCGCGGCGAGTCGATGGTCGTCTACGCCGGCGGCGAGCGCATCGAGGAGCCGATCGGCGCGGCGGTGCGCGACACGGCGACCGAGGCGGTGGCGGGCTGATGGACGAGCGGACGCCGGAGTCGTACCCCGACCTCGAGGTCGGACACCCGAAGGAATGGGCCGTCGGCGTCCCCGGGATCCTGCACTCGATGGAGCCCGCGCTCGCCGGCATGGGCCTCTCGCGCACCGCGCGGCTCGCCCTCGCCATCAACCAGAAGGACGGCTTCGACTGCATGAGCTGCGCGTGGCCCGACCCCGGCCACCGCAACCGGCTCGAGTTCTGCGAGAACGGCATGAAGGCGACGACGTGGGAGGCCACGCCGATCACCGTGCCCCGCGAGTTCTGGGCCGAGCACTCGCTCACGGGCCTCGCCGACCGGGGCGAGTACTGGCTCGGTCGACAGGGCCGGCTCACCGAGCCCGTGCACAAGCCCGCCGGCTCCGATCACTACGAGCCGATCTCGTGGGACGACGCGTTCCGCATCATCGCGGAACGGCTGAACGCGCTCGAGTCGCCCGACCGGGCCGCGTTCTACACGAGCGGTCGCACCGCGAACGAGACCGCGTTCCTCTACCAGCTCTTCGTCCGGGCGTTCGGCACGAACAACCTCCCCGACTGCTCGAACATGTGCCACGAGTCGACCGGCACGGCCCTGCTCTCCACGATCGGCATCGGCAAGTCGACCGTGCACTACGACGACTTCGCGAAGGCCGACCTCGTCATCGTCATGGGCCAGAACCCCGGCACGAACCATCCGCGCATGCTCACGGCCCTCGAGGAGACCAAGCGGGCGGGCGGGCGGGTCGTGAGCGTCAACGTGCTGCCCGAGGCCGGGCTCATCCGGTACAAGAACCCGCAGCGGGTGCGCGGCATCCTCGGGAGGGGCACGGCGATCGCCGACCGGTTCCTGCAGATCCGCTCCGGCGGCGACATGGCCCTGCTGCAGGCGGTCTCCCGGCGCGTGCTCGACGCCGAGGATGCCGCGCCCGGCACGGTGCTCGACCACGACTTCCTCGACCGGCACACGGTCGGGCTGGAGGCCTTCCGTGCGCACCTCGCCGACCTCGACGAGGCGGCCGTGCTCGCCGCGACCGGGCTGCGCGCCGACGAGATCGACGCGCTCGCGGCCGACTACCTCGCCGCCGATCGCGTCATCATCACCTGGGCGATGGGCCTCACGCAGCAGCGGAAGGCGGTCCCCACGATCCGGGAGATCGTGAACCTGCTGCTGCTCCGCGGCAACATCGGGAAGCCGGGCGCCGGGGCCTCCCCGATCCGCGGGCACAGCAACGTGCAGGGGGACCGCACGATGGGCATCTGGGAGAAGATGCCCGAGCGGTTCCTCGCGGCGCTCGAGGACGAGTTCCGCTTCCCCGTGCCGCGGAGGGAGGGCGCCGACTCGCTGCAGACGGTGCGGGGCCTGCAGCGCGGCGACATCGAGGTGTTCGTCGCGATGGGCGGCAACTTCGTCGGCGCGATCTCCGACACGGATGCCGCGGAGCGGGCCATGCGCGGGGCGAAGCTGACGGTGCAGGTCTCGACCAAGCTCAACCGCTCCCACGTCGTCACGGGCGAGGAGGCGATCATCCTGCCGACCCTCGGCCGCACCGAGGTCGACCTCCAGGACGGCCGGCCGCAGTTCGTCTCCGTCGAGGACAGCGTGTGCGCGGTGCACGCGAGCCACGGCGCGATCCCGCCCGTCGCCGAGGGCCTGCTCTCCGAGGTCGCGATCGTGTGCCGGCTCGCCGAGTCGACGCTCGGCGACCGCCACGGCATCCCGTGGCGCGAGTTCGCACGCGACTACGACCTGATCCGCGATCGGATCGCACGCGTCGTGCCCGGGTTCGAGTCCTTCAACGACGACGTGCGGCGGAAGGGCGGGTTCGTCCTGCCGAACGGCCCGCGCGACGAGCGGCGCTTCGACACCCCCACGGGCCGGGCAGTGATCACCGTCAACGAGCTCGAGCACCTCGAACGGCCCGAGGGTCGGCTGATCCTGCAGACCCTGCGCTCGCACGACCAGTTCAACACGACCATCTACAGCCTGAACGACCGCTACCGCGGCATCCGGAAGGGCCGCGACGTGGTGTTCGTGCACCCCGACGACCTCGCCGAACTCGGCATCGCCGACGGGCAGCGCGTCGACGTCGTGAGCGAGTGGCCGGGCGAGCCCGACCGGCGCATGCCGAACCAGCGCGTGGTCGCGTACCCGACGGCGCGCGGCTGCGCGGCCGCGTACTACCCGGAGGCCAACGTGCTGGTCCCGTTGGCGAGCGCTGCCGAGGAGAGCAACACCCCGGTTTCCAAGGCGGTCATCGTGCGGCTCGAGGCGGTGGCGGCGGGAGCCGGAGCGGACGTCAGCTGACGGGCTTCCGGCCGGGGCCGGCGTCCCCGTCCGGGTCGTCCGGTGCGCCGTCGTCGCCGTCGGTGCCGCCGGTGCCGTCGTCGTCGCCGTCGCCGTCGGTGTCGGTGTCG
>NZ_SDPL01000344.1 GCF_004135055.1 Agromyces binzhouensis
CGAGCGGCGGCCGGGGCGGCGCGCTCAGTGCGCGAGCGGTCCGCCGACGCCCTCCGCGGCGCCGCGCCGTCGGTACGCACGCGACTTCAGGCTGACGAACACCGCCGAGATCGCGATCGCGATGCCCGAGCCGATGAGCACGGCGACGACGCCCTGGTCGGCGACCTCGGGGTACTCGCGGAAGGCGAGCTCGTTCATGAGCAGCGACACGGTGAAGCCGATGCCGCCCAGCGCGCCGACCATGGCGACGTCCGACCAGGTGAGCGGCTTGATGCCCGTCCGTCGGTGCACGAACAGCGTGGCGATGCCGCCGATGATCGTGATGCCCACGATCTTGCCGACCGGGAGGCCCACGAGGATGCCCCAGAACGCCGGGTCGAGCTCGCTCGGCCGCACCGCGGGAATGGCCACGAGCGCGGCGGAGAACGCGAACAGCGGCAGGATCACCGCGTTCGACATCGGCTCGAGCGAGTGCACGGCACGGCCGGCGGGGCGACGCGACATCACGAGTCCGAGCATCACGCCCGCGATCGTCGCGTGCACGCCCGAGAGGTAGACGAACGACCAGGTGAGCACGGCGAGCGTCCACAGCCCGACCATGACCGGCCACAGGGCGCGCCGCGCGAGCACGTACGGCGACCGGGGCGCGAGCAGCCGGCTCATCATGCCGAACAGCGTGACCGTGATGGCGGCGAACCCGAGGTAGGCGAGGTCGGCATCGGCGGTGAAGAAGAACGCGATGATCAGGATCGCGATGAGGTCGTCGAGCACGGCCAGCGCGAGCAGGAAGACGCGAACGCGCGTCGGGATGAAGCGTCCGAACATCGCGAGCACGCCGAGCGCGAACGCGATGTCGGTCGCCGTCGGGATGGGCCAGCCGTCGGCGGTCGGGCCCGCCCCGGCGAACGCGAGGAAGACGAGCGCGGGTGCCACGACGCCGCCGAGCGCGGCGATGGCGGGCAGCGCCGCCTTCGAGAAGCTGTTCAGCTCGCCGATGACGAGTTCGCGTCGGAGCTCGACCGCGACGATGAAGAAGAAGACCGCGAGCAGGCCGTCGCTCACCCAGTGCCCGAGCGAGAGGTCGAGGCCCGTGAACGGGATCGCGAGATGCGCGTGCTTGAACTCGACGAGGTCGTGACCGATCGGCGAGTTCGCGAGGATCAGGCCGAGCACGGCGGCGGCGAGCAGGAGCGACGCGGAGACGCGCTCGGAGCGGAGGATGTTCATGGCACCTCTGACGGGGGTCGGAAACGGCGACGGAGCCGTGCGGAAACAGCGACGACGCGCGACGCGTCGGCCGACCAGACTTCCCGGCACTCCTGCCGTCGAGTCTATCGGGCGGCGCGGTTAGGCTCGCAGCGACGGGTCGCGCACGGCCCGGTGAGGGGCGGTGGGTCATGACGCGAACGACCGGCGGGCACGATGCGGCCGAGTGGGCGACGACGGATGCCGCGGCCGCTGCTCCGGTCGCCGGCGACGGGCTCCTCGAGCTCGTCGCCATGGTCGGGCGCCTGCGCGGACCGGGCGGGTGCCCGTGGGACGCCGAGCAGACCCACGAGTCCCTCGTGCAGTACCTCGTCGAGGAGTGCTGGGAGCTCATCGACGCGATCGAGTCAGGAAGCCGCGAGGAGATGATCGAGGAGCTCGGCGACGTGCTCTACCAGGTGCTCTTCCACGCCGACCTCGCTGCGCACACGCCGGGCGAGGACTACGACATCGACGACGTCGCGCGCCACATGACCGCCAAGATGGTGGCGCGCCATCCGCACGTCTTCGGCGACCGCGAGGCCGAGACCGCTGCCGACGTCGTCGCGTTCTGGGACGACCTCAAGGCCAGCGAGAAGCCGCACCGCACGAGCGTGCTCGACGGCGTGCCGCAGGGCATGCCGGCGCTCGCGCTCGCGCAGAAGCTGCTCGGCAGGGCCGAGAAGGTCGGCGTGAGCCGGATGCCGACGGATCCCGCGTCCGCGCCGTCCACGGAGGCCGAGCTCGGCGACACGCTCCTGGCGCTCGTCGCCTCCGCACGCGCGCAGGGTCTCGACGCCGAACGCGCGCTGCGCGGCGCCATCCGCTCGATGCAGGACGACGTGCGCGCCGCGGAGGGCTGAGCGCGCCGAACGTCTCGTGCTGCCGACCGGTCAGGCGATGCGGCTGCCGCGCGGGAGCCGGTGCGCGGGCGTCGCGGTGCGCCGGACGGCCCACACCAGTGCGCCGGCCGCGAGCACGAGGTGGATGGCGAGGCCGACGAACCACGAGGGAACCGAGTCCTCGTACACGTCTCGCGGCGTCTCGGACTCGTCGTCGACGACCGTGCCGCTCGGCGTCCAGTTCGCGCACTCGTCGTACACGACCTCGAGTTCGGGCGCGTGCTGCGCCTGTCGCACGCCGACGGCGATCCAGGTGAACATGTCGGTCGGCGTGCCCCGGTCGTCGAAGCTCGCCGGCGCGGCATCCGCCACGACGACGTACGGATTCGCTGCGAGGAAGCCCCACACGTGGTCGAACCGCGGCACGTCGTACGTCCACGTCTGAGGCGGGAGGCACGGGGGCTCCTCGCCGGGCGGGACCCCGTCGCGCTCGACCGTCATCCAGTCGACGTAGGTGTTGGTCGCCCGGACCTCGGACTGCGCCGACGCCCCGCCGAGGCCGAACGCGATGAGCGTGCCGATCGAGAGTGCCGCCACGACGAGGTACGTGACCGCGACGGAGAACAGCGGCCGGGTCAGCAGGCCCGAGAGCCCGACGCCGATCGCGGCGACCACCCCGAGCTCGAGCGCGGTCACGAGCGTGGACACGAGGATCGTGGACGCCGGGACCTCGCCCAGGGCGACCGCGAACACCAGGAACGGGACGGCCGCGGCGAGGAACGCGAGCGCCGTGATCCATGCCGCGATCCACTTGCCCAGCACGATCTGCGTCGTCGTGACGAGCGTGACCTGGGTGGTCGCGAGCGTGCCCGCGTCGCGCTCGCCGTTGATCGCGTTCGCGCTGAGCGCGGGGGAGACGAGCGTGCCGAGCAGCAGCACGAAGAACACGATCGAGGAGAAGACCCCGCCGCCGCCGTCGAGGAACGCGTCGGTCGCGAGGACCAGCAGGACGGTGACGCCGGCGACGAGCACGACGAACACGCCGAGGAGCACGTACCACGCGACCGTGCGCACGCGCTGACGCAGGTCGAGCGTCACGACCAGCCAGAGGCCCTGCAGGAAGCCGGTCATGCGTCCTCCTCCCCGTTGCGGCTGAGATCGAGGAACACGTGCTCCAGGTCGCCGACCGCGGGAGCGAACGACGAGACCGGGACGCCGGATCCGATGAGGTGCGCGAGCAACTGCGCCGCCTCCTCCTCGGACGCCACGGGGACCACCGCCCCGAGGTTGTCGATCCGCGCGGCCCGGGCCCAGCCCGCCGCCTCGAGCGTCGCTCGCAGGCGATCGCGGTCGAGGGAGCGGATGCGCCAGTCCCGCGCGGTCCGCTCGGCGCGCGCGACCTGGTCG
>NZ_SDPL01000345.1 GCF_004135055.1 Agromyces binzhouensis
GCTCGGCGTCCGCGCCCGGACCGCAGCGGTGGTCCGCGGTCTCGCCGAGCGCCTCAGCCCCGACGACGGCCGCGGCCCGCGGCATCCGATCGACCCACCGACCGCGCCCATGGGCGCCGCAATCGCGCCCCACGGCGCAGACAGGAAGGCAGCATCGTGACCCTCACCCTCGGATACAAGGCCAGCGCCGAGCAGTTCGACCCGCGCGAGCTCGTCGAGATCGCGGTCGCCGCGGAGGCGCACGGCATGGAGTCGGTGTGGACGAGCGACCACTTCCAGCCGTGGCGGCACACGGGCGGGCACGCGCCGTTCTCGCTCACCTGGATGGCCGCGGTCGGCGAGCGCACCTCGAGCGTGAAGATCGGCACGAGCGTGATGACGCCGACGTTCAGGTACAACCCCGCGGTGCTCGCGCAGGCGTTCGCCTCGCTCGGCGTGCTGTACCCCGACCGCGTCATCGCCGGCTTCGGCACCGGCGAGGCGCTCAACGAGATCGCGACGGGCTTCCAGGGCGCCGGAGCGCAGGAGTGGCCGGAGTTCCGCGAGCGCTACGCACGCCTCCGCGAGGCGGTGCGGCTCATGCGAGCCCTCTGGAGCGGCGAGGACCAGGTCAGCTTCGAGGGCGAGTACTACTCGACGCACGACGCGTCGATCTACGACCGTCCGGACGGCGGCGTGCCGATCTACATCGCCGCCGGAGGGCCGCAGGTCGCGAAGTACGCGGGCCGGGCCGGCGACGGGTTCATCTGCACGTCGGGCAAGGGGGCCGAGCTCTACGCCGACCAGCTCATGCCCGCCGTGAAGGAGGGGCTCTCGGCCCGATCCGACGGCCGCACCTTCGAGCAGTACGACCGGATGATCGAGATCAAGCTCTCGTACGAGGAGACCGAGGACGCCGCGCTCGAGAACACCCGGTTCTGGTCGCCGCTGTCGCTCTCGAAGGAGCAGAAGCACGACATCACCGACCCCGTCGAGATGGAGCGGGCCGCCGACGCGCTGCCGATCGAGCAGATCGCGAAGCGCTGGATCGTGGGCACCGACCCCGATGAGGTGGTCGCGCAGGTCGGGCAGTACGTCGACTGGGGCTTCGACCACCTGGTGTTCCATGCGCCCGGCCATGACCAGCGTCGCTTCCTGCAGCTGTTCGAGCGCGACCTCGCGCCGCGGCTGCGGGCGCTCCCGGGCGCCTGAGCCGCACCGCCTCGGGAGGAAGTTCTGCCCTGCGCCCGGCGTGTCCCGTCGCGACACGCCGGGCCCCGGCAGGAAGTTCCTCCCGAACGCTCGTCGGCATCCTGTCAGTTCGCTCCGCAGCGGGCGGAGCCGGGCGGCGCGGGCGTAGCCTGAGGACATGAGCCCACGCCGCACCGGGCCGTCCCGCTTCCGAGCCCGCACCGTCGTTCCCGCCATCGGGGTGCCCGTCGCGATCGCGCTCGCCATCCTCGTCCCGATGCAGGCGAACGCGTCGGTCGACCTGCCCGACAAGACTCCCGAGGAGCTCGTCGCGTTCGCGAAGGCCGGCGACGTCGACGCGCTGTCCGGCACGATCGAGCAGCGCTCCGAGCTCGGCCTGCCCGACCTCGGCACGCTCATGGGCGGCGGCGCGAGCGACGCGAACGACTCCGAGGCGGATGCCGCGGCATCCGACACGCTCGGAGAGCTGGTGTCCCTCGCGACCGGGAGCTTCGACGCGAACGTCTACCTCGACGGCGACCACGCACGCCTGCAGGTCCTCGACCGGATGGCCGAGCGCAACGTGTACCTGAGCCCCGGCGAAGCATGGTTCGTCGACTCCGAGACGCAGACCGCCACCCGGCTGGGCGTCGCGGACGACGCCGACGTCGAGGGGCTGGAGGCCGAGCTCGATCGCCTCGCCGACGAGGCGAGGGCCGAGGCCGAGGCCGGACTTCCCGACGGCGAGCAGTTGCCCACCCCCCAGCAACTGCTCGACCGCGCGCTCGA
Organism: Agromyces binzhouensis; assembly: GCF_004135055.1. Lineage (GTDB taxonomy): Bacteria > Actinomycetota > Actinomycetes > Actinomycetales > Microbacteriaceae > Agromyces > Agromyces binzhouensis. Next base: position 1,960 of record NZ_SDPL01000345.1, read on the forward strand.
TCGGCTCGACGAGACCACGGCGGTCTCCGTCGGGACCGACGGGCGCGTCGCGGGCCGCGACGCGTACGAGCTCGTGCTCGAGCCGCGAACCGACGAGACGCTCGTCGGCGAGATCCGCGTCGCGATCGACGGGGAGAACGGGGCGGCGCTCGCGGCATCCGTCACCGCGCGCGGTGCCGACGCGCCGGCGTTCGAGACCGGGTTCACCGACGTCTCGTTCGCGGCGCCCGACCCGGCGGTGTTCGCGTTCGAGCCGAGCGACGCGTTCGCGGTCGAGGAGGAGGCGCTGCCGCTGCCGACGGTCGACGAGCTCAGGCAGTGGATCGCCGACGCGCAGGCGCGGGCCGAGTCCGAGGCGGATGCCACGGCCGACCTGCCGCGACCGATCGTGCACGGCGAGGGCTGGGCGACGGTGGTCGAGCTCGATGCCGCGACGGTCGCGGAGATGACGGCCGGGCACCGAGCCGGGGGCGGCGACTCCGCGGACGCCGACGGCGCGGATTCGGTCGCGCCCGCCACCGAGCCGCCGTTCACCGAGGGCGAGGCGCTCGACCTGCTCGACGCGCTGACCGTCGCCGTCGACGGCGGTCGCGCGCTCCAGACCTCGCTGCTGTCGGTGCTGTTCACCGACGACGGTCGGGTGCTGGCCGGATCGGTCCCGGTCGACGCCCTCGTCGAGGTCGCCGAGTCGGGTCGTTGACGGGCCGCCGGTGAGCGACCTCGCGATCCAGACCGACGGGCTCACCAAGCGCTTCCGCGCGCAGGTCGCGGTCGACGGCATCGACCTCGCCGTGCCGCGCGGGTCCGTGTTCGGGTTCCTCGGGCCGAACGGCTCGGGGAAGACCACGACCATCCGCATGCTGCTCGGGCTCGTGGGTGCGACATCCGGGATCGCCCGCGTGCTCGGGACGGACATGCCGAAGGGGCTCGACGACGTGCTGCCCCGCGTCGGGGCGCTCGTCGAGGGGCCCGCGTTCGCGCCGTTCCTCTCGGGTGCGGCGAACCTCGCGCGGTTCGACGCCGCCGACCGGCACGCCTCGCCGTCCACCCGCGGCCGCCGGGTCGCCGAGGCCCTCGACCGGGTCGGCCTCTCGCACGCCGCCCGGAAGAAGTCCGGTGCCTACTCGCTCGGCATGAAGCAGCGCCTCGGGCTCGCCAACGCGCTGCTCATGCCGCGCGACCTGCTGGTGCTCGACGAGCCGACGAACGGCCTCGACCCGCAGGGCACGCGCGAGGTGCGCTCGCTGATCCGCTCGTTCGCGGCCGACGGCACCACGGTGTTCGTGTCGAGCCACCTGCTCGCGGAGGTCGAGCAGCTCTGCACGCACGTCGGCGTGATGAGCGCGGGTCGGCTCGTCGCCCAGGGCACGCTCGACGAGTTCCGACGCTCGGGCTCGTCGCGCGTCGAGGTGCTGACGCCCGATCCCGAGGCGGCGAGCACGGTGCTGGCCCGGCTCGGCCTGGTGCCGGATGCCGCGGCGGCGGCTCCACCGGAGGCGTCGTCGCCCGGCGGGTCCGGGGACG
>NZ_SDPL01000346.1 GCF_004135055.1 Agromyces binzhouensis
TCACGCGACGCGGGCACGGCGACGGCAGCGCCTGGTACGTCGGCACCGCGCTCGCCGAGGACGGCCTCCTCGCCGTCATGCGCCTCGCGCTCGCCGACGCCGGGCTCCCGGCCCGCGAGCGGATCGACCACGACGTCGAGGCCGTCACCCGCTCGAGCGCCGACGTCGACTACACGTTCGTGCTGAACCACGGCGCCGGCGACGCGGTCGTCGACGTGCCGGAGGGCGCCGAGGACCTGCTCGGCGACCCCGGAGCGCGCACGGGTCCTCGCCTCGTCGTCCCCGCCCTCGGCGCCGCCGTGCTCGCGACGCCGCGGGCCGCCGAGCCCCCGTTCATCACCCTGTCCGAGACCACCGAGTGAGGCACCACCCATGACCGACCCCTACGTGCATCCGTACATCCCCAACACCGCACCCGAGGTGCGCGCCGAGATGCTCGCCGCCGTCGGCGCGGCATCCGTCGACGAGTTCTACGCCGACGTGCCCGAGGACCTTCGCCTCGGCCGCGCCCTCGACCTGCCGGAGGCGCTCGTCGCCGAGCAGGACCTCGAGCGGCACGTCTCCGGCCTCCTCGCGCGGAACGCGCCGACGACCGAGCGCCTGAGCTTCCTCGGACAGGGCACCTACCAGCACGCCGTCCCGGCCGTCGTCGACGAGGTCATCGGGCGCAGCGAGTTCCTCACCGCCTACGCGGGCGAGCCGTACGAGGACCACGGCCGCTTCCAGGCGCTCTTCCAGTACCAGTCGCTCATGGGCGAGCTGCTCTCGATGGACGTCGTCAACGTCCCCACCTACGACGGCTTCCAGGCGACGGGCACCGCGCTCGCGATGGCCGGGCGGATGACCGGGCGCCGGCGCGTGCTCGTCGTGAGCGACGTGCTGCCCGCGAAGCTCTCCAAGGTCCGCGACTACGTCCGGGTCCACCTCGACCTCGAGCCGGTCGTCCCCGTCGACGGCACCGCCGACGTCGCGGACGTCGCGCGGCGGCTCGGCGAGGACGTCGCCGCCGTCTGGGTCGAGACGCCGAGCCGGACCGGCGCCGTCGAGCACCGCCTGCAGGCGCTCGCGGACGCCGCCCACTCGGTGGGCGCCGTCCTCGTCGTCGGCACCGACCCGGTCGGGTACGGCGTGCTCACGCCGCCCGCGGAGCAGGGCGCCGACATCGTCTGCGGGGACATCCAGTCGCTCGGCCTGCACCAGTGGTACGGGGGCGCGCACGCCGGATTCATCGCCGTGCACGACGACCCGCGGTTCGTCATGGAGATGCCCTCGCGGCTCTTCGGCCTGGCCACGACCGACGTCCCCGGCGAGGTCGGCTTCGGCGACGTCGCGTACGACCGCACCTCCTTCGCCCACCGAGAGGAGGGCAAGGAATGGGTCGGGACCGCCGCCGCGCTCTGGGGCATCGCCGCCGGCGTGCACCTCGCGCTCATGGGCCCGCAGGGGATGCGCGACCTCGGCGAGGTGCTCCTCGCCCGGACCGCGTACGCGCAGCGCTCGCTCGCCGCCATCCCCGGCATCCGCCTCACCGACGGCGCGGTGCACCTGCGCGAGTTCGCGATCGACGTCTCCGGCGCCGGACTCACCGCTGGCGAGGTCGTCCGCGCGCTCCGCGCCGAGGGCATCGAGCCCGGGGCGCCCGCGGGCGACCACGAACTCGTCGTCTGCGTCACCGAGCTGACCACGCAGCGCGACATCGACCGACTCGCCGCCGCCGTCACCGGACTCGTCGCGGCATCGGCCGCCGAGTCCGCCGCCACCCTCGACACCGTCGCCACCCCCGAGGAGCACCGCGCATGAGCCTGCCCATCGCCCCCAAGCCCGCCATCCGCCGCTTCCACCAGGCCCGCTGGGACGAGCCGGTGATCTTCGAGCTGTCGACGCCCGGGGAACGCGGCGTGCTCGTCACGCCGATCGAGCCCGGCGTTCGCGAGGCCGTCGGCGACGTCGTCGCCGGCCTGCCCGAGGGGCTCGCGCGGCGCACGCCGCCCGCGCTGCCCGAGATGGGGCAGATGCGCGTGCTCAAGCACTACCTGCGCCTCTCGCAGGAGAACCTCGGCGCCGACCTCAACGTCGACGTCGGCCAGGGCACCTGCACCATGAAGTACGCCCCGAAGGTCAACGAGCGCATCATCACGACGCCGAAGCTCGCCGCGATGCACCCGCTGCAGGACCCCGCCGACGCGCAGGGCGTGCTCGAGATCATCTGGCGCACCGAGCGGATGATGGCCGAGATCTCGGGCATGGACGAGGTGTCCCTGCACACCCAGGGCGGCTCCGCCGCGATCTGGGCGAACATCGCCATGATCCGCGCCTACCACGAGGCCAACGGCGAGGGGGAGCAGCGCCGCGAGGTCATCACGACGATCTTCAGCCACCCGTCGAACGCCGCCGCCGCGAAGGCCGCCGGGTACGACGTGATCACGCTGCACCCCGACGCCGACGGCTACCCCGACCTCGCCGCCCTGAAGCGCGCGCTCTCGCCCCGCACCGCGGCGATCATGGTCACGAACCCCGAGGACACCGGCATCTACAACCCGGCGATCCGGGAGTGGGTGGACGCAGCCCACCGCGTCGGCGCGCTGGCCTCCTACGACCAGGCGAACGCGAACGGCATCCTCGGCATCACCCGGGCGCGCGACGCGGGCTTCGACGTCTGCCACTTCAACGTGCACAAGACGTTCGGCACGCCGCACGGCTCGGGCGGGCCCGGGACGGGCGCGAACGCCGTCAGCGCCGCGCTCGCCCCGTTCCTCCCCGGCCCCCGCGTCGTGCGGGAGGGGGACCGGTACTCGGTCCGGGAGGCCGGGCCGCAGTCGATCGGCGCGATCGGGCCGTTCCACGGCGTCGTGCCGAACATCGTGCGGGCGTACGCGTGGATCATGGCGCTCGGCGCCGAGGGCCTACGCAGCGTCGCCGAGACGGCCGTGCTGAACAACAACTACCTGATGACGCGGATCCTCGAGATCCCGGGCGCCACCGCGCCCTACGCCGCCGGCCGACGCCGGATCGAGCAGGTGCGCTACTCGTGGGAGGAGCTGACCCAGGCGACGGGTGTCAGCTCGGAGGAGATCGGGGTCCGCGCGAGCGACTTCGGCATGCACTACTGGACGAGTCACCACCCGTACGTCGTGCCGCAGCCGTTCACGCTCGAGCCGACCGAGTCGTACTCGAAGGCCGAACTCGACGAGTACGCCGACGTCCTCGCCGAGATCGCCCGCGAGGCGCGGGAGACGCCCGAGGTCGTGCGCACCGCGCCCCACAACCAGACCGTGCACCACACGCACCACGACGACCTCGACGACCCCGAGCGCTGGGCGATCACGTGGCGCGCGTACCGTCGCAAGTACCCGGACGCCGTCGGGGCCTGACGTGATCGGCCTCATCGTGAATCCCGTCGCGGGGATCGGCGGCCCGGCCGGGCTCGCCGGCAGCGACGGCGCGGACGTGCAGCGTCGGGCCGCGGAGCGCGGTGCGC
>NZ_SDPL01000347.1 GCF_004135055.1 Agromyces binzhouensis
CGGTGCGTCCCGACGCCGGCAGCCGGCCATCGCGGAACTGCCGACGGCGTCGCGCGACCGGCTGCTCGACGCGCTGTGCCTCGTCGAGGCCGACGACCGCGCGTCGAGCCTCGCCGACACCGCACGCGCAGCGGCCGAGTCGGTCTCGGGAGTTTCCCTCGCCTTCGTCGTCACCGGCGGCGCACGTTCGGTCGCCGACCTCAGGCAGGCGGCGTCGCGCCTCCCTCTCGGCATCGAGGCCGTGGCGGTGCGCAGCTCCGCGGAGGGCGAGGCGACGGCACGATCGGTCGGCGGACTGTCGGTCTACGGGATCGGCTACCTCGAGGACCTGACCGCGATGCTCGCGAGGACGGCGTCCGTCGCATGAGCACGGCGACCGGCGCACGCCGCGCGGGCTCCGCGCGGGATCGGCCGCGCGTCCGGATCGCGGGCGGCAGCCTCGGGTCCGCGATCGTGAGCACGGTCATGATCGTCGCGGTCGTGGCGACGGCCATGCTGCCGTGGTGGCCGATCTACGAGAGTCCGGCGTTCGTGTACGCGGCGGGGGTGGCGATCCTCGCCGGAGCCGCGATCGGGTTCGCCGGCGCAGCGTGGGCATGGCCCTCGTGGGCGGTCGCGTCCGCGATCGCGGCGGCCTACCTCGTGCTCGGCGTGCCCGTGGCCGTGCCGTCGAGCGCATACGCGGAGGTCCTGCCGACCGCCGAGGGCCTCGTGGAGCTCGTCGCCGCGGTGGCGCTGTCCTGGAAGCAGCTCGTGACGATCTCCGTCCCGGTCGGCTCCTACCAGTCGCTGCTCGTCCCCCCGTTCCTCCTCGGGCTGATCGTGACCGCGACGGCCGTGACCATCGCGTTGCGCACGGCGCGAGCGTCAGCGGCGCTGCTCCCTCCCGCCCTCCTCCTCGTCGTCGGCGTCGTGCTCGGCGTCGTGCACGACGAGGTGGCCTTCGAGGCGGGGGTCGCATTCCTCGTGGCCTCGATCGCCTGGCTCGTGCGCGTGGGCATCGCGGAGCGTCGGAGGGCCGTCGTCGAACGCTCCGGCGAGTCCGCCCTCGCGGACGTCCGTCGGATCATCGGTGCGACCCTCGTCGCGGCCGTCGCCCTCGTGGGCGCGACCGCGGCCACGCTCGTGCTCCCTCCGGGGCCACGGGACGTGGTCCGCGCGGAGCTCCGCCCGCCGTTCGAGCCGAGCGACTACGACAGCCCGCTCGCCGCGTTCAGGGCGGCGTTCGCGCCCGAGGTCGCCGACGTCGAGATGCTCCGGGTCGCGGGCCTCCCGGCCGGCGCGGGGCTGCGGATCGCCACGCTCGACACCTACGACGGCATCGTCTACTCGGTCGGCGACAGCGACCGCTCCGGCGCATCCGGGCAGTTCTCGCGGCTGCCCTACCGGCTCGACCAGTCGGCGACGCCCGGCGAGGCGGTTCGGCTCGACGTCGCCGTGCTCGCCTACGACGACGTCTGGGTGCCCGGTGTCGGCCGTCTCGAGCGCATCGCGTTCGCCGGCGAGCGAGCGAGCACGCTCGAGGACGAGTTCGCCTACAACGACGTGACCGGCACGGCCGCAGTGCGGTCCGGCCTCGAGCGCGACGATCGGTACACCGCCGACTCGATCGCCTGGATCGAACCGGTCGACCTCGCCGGACTCCGTCCCGGCGGCGCGATCCTGCCCGCCTCCCCGGACCCTCCGGACGCGCTGCTGCGTCTGCTGGACCGCTGGACGAGATCCTCCGACGAGCCCGGCGTGCGGCTCGCCGGAGTCATCGAGGGCTTCCACCGCGAGGGGTACGTGAGCCACGGCATCGGCGAGGACGAGGTGCCCAGCCGTTCCGGGCACGCCCTCGACCGGATCGCGGAGCTCGCCACCGCGAAGCCCATGGTCGGCGACGGCGAGCAGTACGCCGTCGCGGCAGCGATGCTCGCACGATCCATCGGCTTCCCGACACGCGTCGTGGTCGGGTACCTCCCGTCGGGCGACGACCCGGCCGTGGACGGCGAGGTGGTCTTCCGCAGCCCGGACCTTCAGGCGTGGATCGAGGTCCAGGCCGAGGACGGCGCGTGGGTCGCGGTCGATCCGAACCCGGAGGTCCGGCCGATCCCGGAGCGGCAGCCCGACGAACCGACGGTGGTCTCGCGACCGCAGTCCGCGCTCCCGCCGCCGGAGGACCCGACCCCCGTCGAGGACCGCGCCGCCGAGCCCGACTCCGGCTCCGACGATCCCGATCGCGGCGCGGGGTGGCTCGACACGGTCCTGGCCGTCCTCCGCGTCGCGGGCATCGTGCTCGCCGCGCTCGCCCTGCTCGCCAGCCCGTTCCTCGCGGTCATCGCGGCGAAGGCCCGTCGCCGGCGGCTGCGCCGGCAGGCGAGGACGCTGGAGGGGCGCATCGAAGGCGGGTGGGAGGAGTTCGCCGACCAGGCGACCGACTACGGATACCCCATGGCGCAGACCGCCACGCGCGCCGAGCAGGCCGCCGTCGTCGGCGGCCTGGGCCCCGCCGTGCTCGCCTCGGTGGTGGATCGGGCCGTGTTCGGGCCCGACGGCCCCGGAGACGGCGACGACGAGCGGGTCTGGGCGGCAGTCGCTGAACTGCAGCGCCGCATGGACGAGCCGCTCTCCTGGCTCGAACGTGCGCGAGCGCGCGTCTCGCTCGGGTCGCTCGGCGGGTACGCTGGCTCGCGGAAGGGAGCCGGGACGTGAACTGCCGGATCTGCGGTGCGACGTTGCCCGACGGGGCGATGTTCTGCGGCGAGTGCGGAAGCTCGACCTCCGCGACGCCTGAATCGCGGCGGCCGCACGACCCCCGGCCCGGAGACACCTACGTCATCCACCGGTCCGATTCCGGCGTGCTGAGCGTCCCGCTCGGCGAGGCGGCCGATGCCGGGCGGCAGGACTCCGTCGACGTCCTCGGTTCCGAGCGGGTCGCAGAATCGTCGGCTCCGGCGGCGTCGGAGCCGCCGTCCGAGTCCGAGGCGGCGCCATCCGCTCGTTTCGTCCTGACCTTCACGACCGGCGAGGTGGTGACCATCCGGGGCAGCGGACTCGTCGGCCGCCGGCCGCTCGCCGAACCGGGGGAGTCGTTCGACCACCTCGTGCAGATCGTCGATCGGGGGCTGTCGGTCTCGAAGACCCACCTCGAGTTCGGGGAGCACGAGGGCGACCTGTGGGTCGCCGATCGCTTCTCCGCGAACGGCACCGTCGTCCGGCGCCCGGGCGAGGGCGGCGTCCGATGCGAGCCGGGCCGTCGAGTGCTCGTGCCGAGGGGCAGCCGCGTGGAGATCGGCGAGCAGGCCTTCGTCGTGGCCTGACCTCGGCCGACCCGTCCTCCACGGGCGCTGCGGCGTCCCGGGCATCCCGCACGCCCTCGCGCGAGGCGCGGATGCCGGCCGGGCTCTGATCTGCTCGAGGCATGACGGATGCGGCAGCGACGAGCCTCGACGCGCTGCCGGCGCTGCACCTGCCGCCCGCGCCGCCGGAGCA
>NZ_SDPL01000348.1 GCF_004135055.1 Agromyces binzhouensis
CGCCATGGCCGCGTCGAACGCGCGCGGCGCGTAGGAGGGCACGTCGGCGCGGCGGGCGCGAGCGAACGCGGCTGCGAGTCCGGCGAGGTCGATCGACGGGCGCCGGCGCTCGCGATCGCCCCGATTCCCGGCCATCGCGGATGTCTCGGTGTCGGTCATCTGACCCAGCTCTCCTGTCGTCGGCGCAGACCCGCTGCTCGTCTCGCATGAGCGACTCCAGGCCCCGCCAGTCTGGTCGCTCCGCGGAGGCGTGTCGAGGGGGGACGGGTCGCATGGCACGAATGGCGACGCCGCGGGCCGTTCGACCCGCGCCATCGGCGGGCGGGAGCCTAGTGTGACGAGTGACGCTGAGGAGGCTCGTGATGATCCGGAAGCGTGGGTCGGACGACGAGGCGCACGCGCAGGCCGAGGCGCAGGCGCAGGCCGACGACGACGCGCAGGTCGAGGCCGAGGCCGAGGAGGTCTGGGACGACGAGGGCGGAGCGGACGGTTCGCCGGAGTCGGAGCCCCAGCAGGGACCGGAGCCCGACACCGAGTCGGAGCCCGAGCCCGAGCCCGAGCGCGGCACGGAGGCCGTCGACCGGGCCAAGCGGTGGACCGACGAACGCGCGGGGCACTGGCACGGTGCGTCGTCATCGTCGGCGACGCAGGATCGCGCCGACACGGACTGAGCGGAGCGCCGCAGGACGCTCGACCGTAGCCGCAGGCCGTCGACGGCGTTACCCTCCTCCCGTGGCCCACCTCCACGAGGCATCCGCACCCCGCCGGATCGACCGCGCCGATCTCGACGCGGCCCGGAACTCCGCGCTCGTGCGCCGCATCCGCGAGTCGGTCATCGGCGACGACCAGGTCGTACCGGGCCCGTACGGCCCGCGTCGCGTGACGTACGCCGACTACACGGCGTCCGGCCGCGCCCTGACGTTCATCGAGGACTTCATCCGCGACGAGGTGCTGCCGCGCTACGCGAACACGCACACCGAGTCGAGCGGCACGGGCCTGCAGACGACGCGCCTGCGCGAGGACGCGCGCGCGACGATCCGCGACGCCGTCGGCGGCGACGACGACACGGTCGTGATCTTCACGGGCGCCGGCTCGACGGGCGCGATCGACAAGCTCATCGGGATGCTCGGGCTGCGCGTGCCATCCGCCCTCGACGACCGATACCGCTTCGCCGCGTCGATCCCGCCGGAGGAGCGGCCGGTCGTGTTCATCGGCCCGTTCGAGCACCACTCGAACGAGCTGCCGTGGCGCGAGTCCATCGCCGACGTGGTGACGATCCCGCAGGACCCCGACGGACACATCGACCGGCGCGTGCTCGAGGCCGAGCTCGTGCGACACGTCGACAGGCCGCTGAAGATCGGGTCGTTCTCTGCTGCGAGCAACGTGACGGGCATCGTGAGCGACACGGCGGGCATCTCGGCGCTGCTGCACGAGTACGGCGCGCTCTCGTTCTGGGACTTCGCGGCGGCGGCGCCGTACGTCGACATCGAGATGACGCACGGCGACCCCGGCACGGCATTGGCGACCGGGCAGTACAAGGACGCGATCTTCCTCAGCCCGCACAAGTTCATCGGCGGGCCGTCGACGCCCGGCGTGCTCGTCATGCGCCGCGGACTCGCGACCAACCGGGTGCCGGACGTTCCGGGCGGCGGCACCGTCGCGTTCGTGAACCCGACCGAGCACGAGTACCTGACCGACCTCGCCCACCGCGAGGAGGGCGGGACGCCCGCGATCGTCGAGTCGATCCGCGCCGGGCTCGTCTTCGGGCTGAAGGACGCCGTCGGCGTCCCGACGATCCGCGCCCTCGAGGACGACTTCCTGCACCGGGCGATCGCGGCCTGGCACGACGAGCCCGCGATCGAGGTGCTCGGCAACCTCGAGGCGGAGCGCCTGTCGATCGTGTCGTTCGTCGTGCGCGCCCCGAGTGGGAGGTACCTGCACCACAACTTCGTCGTCGCCCTCCTGAACGACCTGTTCGGCATCCAGTCGAGGGGCGGTTGCTCCTGCGCCGGCCCCTACGGACACGACCTGCTCGGCATCGACATCGAGCGCTCCCACGAGTTCGAACGCGAGATCGCCCGCGGCTGCGAGGGCATCAAGCCGGGCTGGGTGCGCATCAACTTCAACTACTTCATCTCGGAGGGCGTCTTCGACTACCTCGTCGAGGCCGTGAAGCTCGTCGCGCGCGACGGCTGGCGGCTGCTTCCCGACTACTCGTTCGACCCTACGAGCGGCATCTGGCACCACCGGCGCGGGCCCTCCGAGCCGCCGTTGCGCCTCTCGCAGGTCTCGTACGACGTCGACGGACGGCTCGTGTACCCGCACCACGACGACCGAGCGCCGGAGTCGGCGCTCGCCGGCTACCTCGCGGAGGCGGAGCGGGTGTTCGCGGCTGGCCCTGCGGGGGCCGAGCCATCCGCCGCCGGCCCGGCTGACGGGTCGATGACGGATGCCGCGCCCGCGCGCCTCTCCGACGACTTCGAGCACCTCCGCTGGTTCGACCTTCCGGCGGTCTGCCTCACGACGTGACGGCGCCGCAGTTCCAGCAGGTGCCGCCTTCCACGAGTGCGCCGCATCCGCTGCAGGTGGCGGCGAGCCAGCAGACGTCGCCCATTGCGTCGTTCGATTCCCGATCGCCTGCGAGGTCGGTTCCGGATGGCGCGTCGGGACGGTCATCACGGCCGTGACGCGAGTCGGCCGGGCCGGTCATCCGGTTCCCTCCCGATCCGCCCAGATCGCGATGTCGACCTTGTTCCCGGCGGGGTCGGCGAGCGTCCACCATCCGCGCTCCTCGGACCCGGCGGCGATCCGCCCTCCGGCGCGAAGCGCCGCCTCGACGCGTGCCCGACCGACGGCACGCGGCACCGAGACGTCGAGGTGGAACGCGTGCCGCAGCGGCTTCTCGGGCGAGATGTCCTGGAACCAGAGGCTCGGGCCGCGCCCGTCGAGGTCGATGAGGTCCTCGTCACCCTGCTCGGCGTAGGCGAACAGCTCGCGCCAGAACGGTCGAACCGCGTCGTCGGCCTTCGACGCGATCGCGATCTGGACGGTCTGCACCTTCGACGGAGCCGAACGGGCACCGAACTCCGCGGCGACCTCGGGGATGCGGCGCGCGAGGTCGAGGTCGGACTCGACGAGCTCGGTGACGTCGCGGGCGAGGCGCACGGCGAGCCCGTCGGCGCGCAGGTCGAGGTGCAGTCGGTCGGCTCCGTCGAGCCCGGCGAGCTCGGCGGCGAGGGCGGCGCTCTGCGCGAGCGAATCAGTGTCGAACCATGCGGTCGGCCCGGCGAACACGACCGGCCAGTCGACGAGGTCGGGTGCCTCGCGGAACGCGGTGAACATCGCCTCGCCGTGCTCGAGCTCGGCGGGCCCGGCCGCGACCATCGGAGTGTCCCGGTGCGAGCGCGTCGTCGCCGAGCCATCCGCCGCCCGGGTCTCCGCGGCCGAGGCGGCCGGGCCGGCCG
>NZ_SDPL01000349.1 GCF_004135055.1 Agromyces binzhouensis
CGGCGCGCTCGTCGCGGCAGGCGAACCGGGCGCCTCGGCGGACGCCTGGGCCGCGGCATCCGTCGTCGTGTCCTTCCGGCGGAGCTTGCGCAGCTGGTCGCGCGTCGCCTGTCCGGCTCGCGCGGCGAGCTGCTTCGCGGCGGCGAGCGCCTTCGCAGCGGGGTTCTGGTCGGTGTTCGCAGGTGCCATCGTCGATCCCTCGGGGCTGGGGCGTGCGGGTGGGGTCCTGCGGAATCGTAGCCGGATCAGCGTCGCAGTTCGAGCGTGCAGCACTTCACGCCGCCGCCGCCGAGCAGCAGCTCGGAGAGGTCGACGCCGATCGGGTGGTAGCCGGCCTCGCGGAGCTGGCGCTCGAATCCCGTCGCGCGCGCGGCGATCACGACGTTGCGCCCGTCGCTGTACGAGTTGAGGCCGAGCACCGCGGCGTCCTCCTCGGAGACGAGGATCGCATCGGGGTAGCGCTCGCGCAGGACCTCGAGCGAGGGCCCGTCGAACGCGCTCGGAAGGTAGGCGATGTGCTCCTGTCCGGGCCGGGAGTCGAGGACCGCGATCGCGGTGTCGAGGTGGTAGAAGCTCGGGTTCACGAGGGTCAGCGTGACGACCTCGCGGCCGGTGATGCGCGCGAGCTCGTCGTGGCTCGCTCCGTCGCTGCGGAAGCCGGTGCCCGCGAGGATCACGTCGCCGACGAGGAGGAAGTCGCCCTCGCCCTCGTTCGTCTCGGCGGGCTCGCGCACGTCGAAGCCCGCCCGGCGGAACCACTCCATGTACGCCGGCCCCTCGGCGGCCCGCTGCTCGTGCGTGAACTTCGCGCCGTAGGCGATGCCGTCGATCACGGTGCCGCCGTTCGCGGCGTAGACCATGTCGGGCAGCCCCTCGACCGGGTCGATGAGCTGCACGTCGAACCCGAGCCCGACGTACGTGTCGTGCAGCGTCTGCCACTGCGCCACGGCGAGCGTCGTGTCGGTGGGCTTGGCGGGGTCCATCCACGGGTTGATCTGGTAGACGACGGTGAAGTGCTCCGGCCGGCACATCAGCACGGACTTCCTCGTCGCGGTGCGCTCCGGCGCGTTCCTGGTCGTCTCGGTCTCGATCACGGTCGACATCTCACTCCTCGAGGTGGGTTCGTCGGCCGGGCACGGCGGCGTGCCGCCGGCTCGGCCGGTGGGGTGTCGGCGGACCAGGTCGCTCTCTCGAGCCCCGGCGGCGGTGTTCGGATGGCACCGCCGTCGGGACGCCACCTCCAGTGTGTCCCTCACGGCCTGCGGGATTCTCGGCTTTTCACACACGATTCCTGCGCGTTGGTCGCGCTCGCGCAATGATTCGGGGTCGGCGGATGCCGCGGGCGCGCGAAATCCCCGTTCCTGCGCGCCGCGCGCGCGCACGATTCCGTCGCGGGCCTCCGCTCGCTCGCGCAGGCGCGTCGCCTGTCGCATCGGGCGATCGAGAGGATGCCGGATGCACCGCGAGCAGCCTCAGGCGGTGCATTCAGCATCCCCTCGACCGCTCCCGCCGGGCGGGACGGGCGCCGCCGGGCGGGACGGGCGCCGCCGGGTGGGCGGGCGGATGCGTGCCGTCGGTCTCCGCGGTACGTTCGAGCCCGACCCGGCTTTCTCCCACGTCGAGTGGTCCGAATCGGGCGAGGTGAGCTTCTCCACCACGCCTGCCGACTGATCCGGCGACGTGCCCCGCCCGCCCGAACTCAGGCGGCGCGCACCCCGGCCTCCTCGTTGCGGCGGTCGCGCCACGCGAGCCAGTGCCGCACGGCGGCGTCGTCGTAGTGCGGGCCCGAGATCCCGAGCGTGAAGAGGCGCACGCCGGCGGCGTACAGCGCGTCGGCGTAGGCGTCGTCGAGGCTCCGGCGCGACAGCTCGTTCGAGATCGTGATGCCGGAGACGTCCCGCCCCACCTTCTCGCCCCAGCGCTTCAGGACGTCGACCTTGTGGCCCAGCTCGTCGGGCCGCACGAACGAGTGCCAGATGTCGGCGTGCTCGGCGACGAGCCGCAGCGTCTTCTGCTCGCCCTTGCCGCCGATCATGATCGGGATGTCGCGTGTGGGTGCCGGGTTCAGCTTCGCCCAGCGCGCCTTCACCCGGGGCAGCGCCTCGGCGAGGTCGTCGAGCCGCGACCCGACGGTGCCGAACTCGTAGCCGTACTCGTCGTAGTCGCGCTCGAACCACCCCGACCCGGTGCCGAAGATGAAGCGGCCCGTGTCGCCGCCCTTGGCGCTGATGTGGTCGAGCGTGCGGGCCATGTCGGCCTGCAGGTCGGCGTTCCGGTACGAGTTGCAGTTCACGAGGGTGCCGAACTCGACGCGCTCGGTCTGCTCCGCCCAGGCGCCGAGCATCGTCCACGCCTCGAAGTGGAGGCCGTCGCGGTCGCCGGAGAGCGGGAAGAAGTGGTCCCAGTTCATGACCACGTCCACGCCGAGGTCCTCCATCCGGAGCACGGCGTCGCGGATCTGCGTGTAGGTCGCGTGCTGCGGCTGCAGCTGCACGCCCAGGCGCGCGGGAGCGGTGTTCGGGGTCATGCGGTCACGATACGACGACGGGCGAGCGGTTTCCGCGGTGTGCGCCGATGGCGAACGGATGCCGCGTCAGCGCGTCGCGCGTCCTGCGATCACGAAACCGCAACAGCACGCACGAAAACGGCGTCCGACCGTATCGCCACGCAATGGACCGTCCTACACTCGGGCCCATGGACAACCTCGACCGGGCCATCCTCGACCTGCTCCGCCAGAACTCGCGGGCCGGGTACGGCGATATCGGGTCGGCCGTCGGGCTGTCGGCCTCGGCCGTCAAGCGCCGCGTCGACAAGCTGGTCGCCGACGGCGTCATCAAGGCGTTCACGATCCAGGTTGACCCTGCCGTCGACGGCATGAGCACCGAGGCGTACGTCGAGCTGTTCTGCCGGGGCACGGTCGCGCCCGACGAGCTGCAGCGCATCCTGCAGGGCGTGCCGGAGGTCGTGTACGCGGGCACCGTCACGGGCAGCGCCGACGCGATCGTGCACATGCGCGCCCGCGACATCACCTCGCTCGAGGAGGCGCTCGAACGAGTGCGCATCGCCCCGAACGTGGACCACACGAGGAGCGCGATCGTGCTCTCGCGCCTGGTCAACCGGAACCGAGACTGACCCGAGAACCAGACCCCGGAGACCGCATGCGATTCACCGTCGACGACGACGCGCACACTCCCCCGTACGAGCAGCTCCGCATGCAGGTCGTCGACGCGGTGCGCGACGGACGCCTGGCGGCGGGCTCGAAGCTGCCGACCGTCCGCGCCCTCGCCGAGGAGCTCGGCCTCGCCGCGAACACGGTCGCCCGCGCCTACAAGGAGCTCGAGGCCGACGGCGTCGTCGAGGGGCGCGGCCGCGCGGGCACCTTCGTCAGCGCGGTGGGCGATCCGGTCGAGCGGGCGCTGCAGGCCGCGGCATCCGACTTC